>CAYFYW010000558.1:0-2187 GCA_964347425.1 uncultured Nitrospirales bacterium | reverse complement strand
TTCAATCTGATCCTTACCCAGCACATAACAGAATATCTCTCCCCAGGGTGTATTATGGATTTCAACAATAATGGTCTCAACATTACGCCCCTCTTTGTCAAAACAATAGTAAAAGCTTACCGGGTTGAAATTATATCCGAAATAACGCATCTGTGTAAGCATCCTGACCGGACCCTCATGCCGCTTGCCCAGCCTTTGTGAAACGAGATCTCTGACTGATTGTTCAAGTTCCTGTGACGGGTCTCCCAGATGGTATGCTCTGTTAAATGAAGCTATATTGAAATGACGGGTATCCCATAGCAGTCTTCCCCTGAACAAAATGTCAAGCTCAGACAGATCGAGGTACATCATACAAAGAGAGTAGCTGAAGCTGTTGAACGGTTTCATCCTCGCATGTCTTACCCTTCCCTCATAAATACAGCTCTCCATTTACAGTTCCTTTCCGAAATATCTGCATGCAGCCAGAGCACTGTTCACCCCGTCTTCGTGAAAACCATACCCCCAGTAAGCGCCGCAGTAATGTGTCCGTTTTACTCCGCTGATTTCCCCGTGTCTTTTTTGAGCAGCAGGCGCATCTCTGGTAAAGACAGGGTGGTGATAAACAAATCGTCCTATCTCTTTATCCGAATCAATATCATCCGGTCTGTTCAGAGTGACACAGAACTCATCAGGAGCGTGAATTGACTGGAGTATGTTCATATCATAGGTAAGGCAGGCACGGCCTGCTTTTTTTTCTGGAATAATATAATTCCAGCTTGACCATATCCGTTTATTATCGGGAAGAAGTGTCGTATCCGTGTGAAGAATGGTGAGGTTTTTCTGATAGGGAATGGCCTTTAAAATCTCAATTTCAGAAGGTGAAGGGTCGCTCAACATGGCAAGGGCCTGGTCACTGTGAGCTGCTATTACTACATGGTCGAAGCGCCTTGACTGCCCATCACATTTCAATTCCACGTACTCTTTATTCCTGACCATGAACGTAACCCTGGCATTGAGCCTGATTCTGTCAATAAATGGAGCGGTGAGCTTTTCAACGTAACGCTTTGAACCGCCCTTGATTACGAGCCATTGGAAGGGATTTCTTATTTCCAGGAAACCATGATTTTTAAAAAAACTGACAAATGTTCTCAGGGGAAACTCCTGAAACCTTAGCGGATCAGCTGACCAGAGTGAGGATCCAAGAGGTATAATAAAGAACCTGATAAAACCGTCGGAGTAATTCTGTTCCTTTAAATATTGCCCTATACCCCGCTCTTTATCTTCGGCGCCTAGTCTGTTCATGGCGCTGCGAAACCGGAAAATATCAATAATCAACCGGTATATCATCGGAGACAACAGATTCTTCCTCTGGATAAAAAAGGTATTCAATGTATGAGGACTGTATTCAAGCCCTGATCTTTTGCACTTTACACTGAATGTCATTTCCGTTGGCCGGGTTTCCACTCCCAGCCTGTCCATTATCTTACAGAAATTCGGATATGTTACCCTGTTAAACACAATAAAGCCCGTGTCAACGGCATAATTTTTTCCGTTTCGGTGCACATCAATGGTATTGGTGTGGCCTCCGATGTAGTCACCCGCTTCAAAGACTTCGATGTCGTGCTCGCTGTGCAGGAGATATGCTGCAGTTAGACCTGAAATACCGCTTCCAATAATGGCAATCTTCATCTATGTAAACCACCTGTCAAAGAATGCCGCTGCACATGTCACTACTGCGTTGATTGAGCCGCCCCACAGGATGTCAACAATCGACATACGCAGCGACCACTTGCTCACGAGGGAATAATTCGTCATGTCATATACACCGTACAGAACAATACCGTAAATAAATCCCCAGAACAGGGCGGAGGGCACCATATTATCCGGGGACACCCTCGGCAGGGCAAAGAGAACGATCCCCAGGGGAATAAGGATATATACAATACCTGCAGCCCACACAACAGGTGTAAGCGCCCCGTTGGAGATGCGTGCAAGCACCCCCAGTTCATCTTTGTAAAATTTGGACATAATAACGCCAAGCCAGAGGAAGTCAATGACCAGAAATATCGGGAGAATGGCCCCGTATACCTTTAACGAATGCAACATTATGTCTCCTTTCCGGGCGGCAGCGGGAAAAAGGCGCTCGTCCGCCTCTTGTATGCCTGAAATTCGGGATTGTCTTTGTACTTCTCCTCAAGCAGGGGGATG
>CAYFYW010000557.1:0-3347 GCA_964347425.1 uncultured Nitrospirales bacterium | reverse complement strand
GGATAGAGGTGGACTTCAGTGGAGACATGACTCTAGACGATATTGCGCCCGCTCTTCAGCCTGTCTTTGGTTCAGCGGAATTTGACACTGACGTGAGCACGACCTCCACATTCCCTGAGATTTATAGCGTCGGCATTGCATATTTCCCAAGCAAAAGGCTCATAATTGCCATGGATATAGAGTGGGTGAGGTGGTCGAGCTTTGAGGAAATGAATATGGATCTTGATGATGAGATTCCTGAAGCAGGGTTTACCGACTCCTCCGCTCCTCTGGACTGGCACGATTCCTTTCAGTTCAAGATCGGCACTGAATACAGGGCAAACGATAAACTCTTTCTCAGGGCAGGATATGCGTTTATAAACAACCCCGTTCCTGAACACACTCTTGGGCCGGGCAACCCGGATTCTGACCAGCATAATCTCAGCATAGGTGTCGGTTATAAGATAAGAAAGTGGACCGCAGATTTTTTCTATAACGCGGGGTTTTTTGAAGACAGGGACGTTGAAAATCAAATCCTGAGCGGAGAATATGAGAATTTCATCCACTATATCGGATCAAGCCTGGGATACAGATTCTGACCGACTGGAATATCAGTTTAAGTAGTGCATTTTCAAGTTTATAATGGACTTTATCTAATCTTTCATACTCATCGAAGCTCCCCGCACGAGCCTAAAGCGATATTTAAGTAATTCAGGTACTCTTTTTTATGCTGCGTCGGCAATAACCTTCTGCAATATTCCAACACTCCATTGTCTTTTCCCATTATTCAACCTTCCAGTATTCCATTTTCCCGTTTTTTTCCCGATATGTTACCAATATGTTACCTCCCGTATGATAGCCTAAGTCCTGTGCGCAGGACATCATGAAGACCTCTTTCTGCAAAAAAGGAAGGAACCTATGGACAACAATTATATCGTCAGGATCTATCGCTGTGACGACAGGCCGCGGGGCATTGTCGGGGTAGTGGAAGAAATCGGGACAAAGGGGAAAAAGGCATTTACCAGTTACGATGAGCTCTGGGATATCCTGAAACCACGGCAAGGAGAGCGGACAGCCGGTGGAGGGGAATATGACTCAAAAGACAACCACTATCCACAGGGATCAGGGGGGGAATAATTTCTGAGGACGGTGACTTCTTAAAATGAAAACAGACGGAGTCAGACTTGATTGTGGCTTTCCTGTCATTATGAGACAATTGTCGGCTTCAATCGGACATCAGGTGGACTAAATCTCAATATTTAAGCTTGCCTCTCAGGCGAAGCCAGGCGGGTCTGACCCCATGACCCTTTTATGGAAGCCTCCTGCAGGGGATGTAAGGCTTGGTTTTTGAAAGAAACATCAGAGAGGTTAATTTATAGCCTTTTGAAGGGAGAAAATGTGGCATCGAAAATATTTTACAGAATCACAGATTCGATAATATGCAAACAGAAGCATTTAATTTGTGTTTTGCTTGCAGCGCTGACATTTTTTTATGCTGCCGGTGCTGCTGCTGAACAGGTTATAAGAGTAGAGTCTCCCCTTGGCATTGTTGAGTCAGAAAGTTCAGCGTTTCAGACGATTGCGGAGCTTGATACCCGTGCTTACGAAGTATTAAAAGAGCATGAACATGTGATGATGACAAACTTTCTTATGCCGGACATGGACCGTGTGGATCTGGAACTCTCACAGTACAGCATTGTCACAAAGTCAACACGCATTGTTATAGGCACTCCGAATGGTGATATTCCTGCCCCCCCTCCTGATATTGTCCTCTTTAGGGGCAGCATTATGGGTAAGAGCGGGTCAGCTGTTTTTATGGGCATTTCGCCCCGCGGCTCCCACTGGATTATTGAGGACGGCAAGGACGGGGTTGTTATTACACCGCTTGACCGGTCAGCCGAAGCTGCGAAGGCAGGGGTGCATGTTATAGAGAAGCTCTCCGAGGTGGCGGCATCGGTACCTGTTGAAGAGAGGAAATGCGGGGTAGAGGACCACCGTGTCGAGTGGCCGGGACGTTCTACTGCGCATGATCCGGTTGAAGCGCCAGAGGCAACAGCAAAAGTGGTCAGGATTGCCGTTGATACCGATTACGAGTACTATAACCAGTTTAACAATTACGGCCTTGCGCAGGACTACCTGTTTCTCCTGATGGGAGCTGTCAGCAGTATTTACGAGAGGGACGTGGGCACAAAACTGGCTCTCACTTTCATACGCATATGGACAACGATAAATGACCCCTATCCTGATGTTATTGGAGGAGGAAAGGATCTTGAATTTTTCAGGGATTATTGGGTCGACAACCACAACCCGGGACAGCCGGGATTTATAGAGCGTGACCTTGCGCAACAGCTGGCATGGAAGGGGGTTGAGGCTCGGGGCTGGTACGAAGTTATCTGTGATTACTCTGATGGTTTCAGTATAGCAGGAGGAATTGCCCGCGGTGATACCAATGCCGAATCACTTGTTCACGATATTCGCTATTCCGCGCATGAGATAGGGCATAATTTCAACGCTGAGCATACCCACTGTCTGAAAGACCCTGCAACGAATGACTGGATTGACAAGTGCGCGACGGCAGGAACGTGTAATCCCACACAGGACTGCAGTACAGCACCCGGTACTTTGATGAGTTACTGTCACTCATGTCCGGGGGGATATTCGAACATACTCACGGAATTCCATGCCGTAAATATAGGCAGGATGGTGAGCCATGTGAACGACTCGTGCGCACGTTCAGCCCGCAACCCGTCATATGTTGACTGGCGGAACACATCGGGCACCGAAGATGGAACGCTTGCCAACCCGTACAATACCATAAAAGAAGGCGTTGAAGCGGTGGCACCAAACGGGATAGTTAGTATTGCAAGCGGGAACTACCCCGAAAACGGCTGGAACTATCCGAATGGCAAGATAATTATCTGGCAGCCCATGAAACTGAGGGCAACAGGCGGAAATGTGCTGATAGGAGAATAGGGGTTAGGTCTCAACATTTGACATATAAGGAAAACGATGGGTTCAGGTTTGCAAACGTGCAGACAGATTTGTTTACTATTGCGATAATGATTAGACCGAACGGGAGCATGTCAACAAGCTGTTCATGCTTTAACGTAAATGCATGTATGCAAGCCTGACCCCATAGACTTTAAAAAAAGGAGGTGATAGCGCATGACTTGAAAGTTTATGAAGAGTTTTAGCTGTATTATGAGTTTCATGAGCAATTGAAAGGAGGAGAAGAAAAATGGAACGGAAGAAAAGACAGAAGATTTTTTTGCTGTGCGTATGTTTTATAACGGCAGGCATGGTACTGGCGTCTACGGCATCAGCAGTCATTGTTACGCTGGAGAAGGATATTCCGATGAGTCAGGTTC
>CAYFYW010000556.1:0-6638 GCA_964347425.1 uncultured Nitrospirales bacterium | reverse complement strand
GGACTATATTTAAAGTATTATGAGGTTTTTAGTAAATCGAAAAACTCTAAAGATGCTATTTGGACAAGAGATATTGAATATCGTTTTAAACAATTAGAAAATGGAAATTTTCATGTTTTTCAAAAGGTTAATACACAAAGAGGCGAAAGGATAGATAAGAAAATTGAGCCAGCTCCTTACCCTCGGGCAGGAAAAGATTTAACAATAGATAAAAAAGGAATAGTTCTCAAGGGTGGAGATAATTTTATGAATTTTATAGATGGATTCCATTCTTACCTGTGGCTACCGCATGACAAGAGAAAAAAGGGAGACGCGGTAATAGAGGCGGTACGGAAAGTTGGAGAAAAGACAAGATGGGAAGGATGGGAAGTATTGCCGGTTAAAGGGTTATTAGGAGATATATATCACTATGATGTAAACACCGGCATTCTGGTAGGGACAGAAAGTTTAGAGAGTAAATTGAAAGTGAAACTAATTGATACCAATCTTGAAATATTGAAAGAATTCCCCCCAAAAAGAGAAGGAACAGAGGTTGGGTCATAAAATTATGCGAAGATTCCGGGCATTTTCAAATTCTCTTATAATCAACATCTTTTCCATCTTCCTTATATTAATAAGCCCCGTTTTTGTCGAAGCTTATGTTGATCCCATAAATGAAGGTGTGACATGGCTTTTATCAATTCAAAATGCTGATGGCAGTTGGTCGGAAGCTCCAAATAAGATTTTGGATACTTATACGAGCTTGGAATCTTTGCTCTTTCTTAATATCAATAACTCCCAGGTTTCTCTGTCAATAAGCTGGGTGGGTGCTCAAGATTTAAGCACTTCAGATGATTTAGCTCACAAAGTCTTACTATTATCCTTGGCTGCAGAAGATACATCGTCAGCGTTATCTACCCTTCTAAAGTTTCAGAGTTCTGATATGGGTTGGGGCGCAGATCGAGAGTTTTCCAGTGATATTCTTGACACTGTCCTTGTTCTGCGAGCACTTAAGGCGGTCAGCTACACAGATTTTGAAACAATCAGTTTTGCCCTTGGCTATCTGATAGGCAATCAGAATGCTGATGGCGGTTTTGGTTTCTATCCTGGCGATGGCAGTAATGTCTACATGACTGCATTAGTAATCAAGGTTATGGCTTTATATAATGATAAATATGACCTTCAGACAGAAATTGACAATTCAGTTGCTTATCTCTTAACAAACCACAAAGCAGATGGAGGATTCGGTTCAAGCTCTTCAACAGTTTATGAAACAGCCCTTGCTCTTGATGCACTTGTCACAAGTGATACTGATATTTCAACCATATCCCAGTCGGCAATAGACTATCTTCTTACGAATCAGTTGGCTAACGGTTCATGGAACGATGACCCATATTCAACAGCCCTTGCTTTAAGAGCACTATCCAATGTAAAACCAAACTTATTTATTTCATCCACTGACATTACCTTTTCAAATCCAGCTCCGACAGTTGGAGACACAATCACCATAACAGCAATAATTCGTAATAATGGAATTGCAACTGCAGAGAATGTATTAGTCCAGTTCTATGATGGAGACCCTGATAGCGGAGGCACATTAATAGAAGAAACTTTTGTACCTGTAATACCTGTTAATTCAGGCTATGGTTCAAACATGGAGTGGACGATCCCTGATGCATCAATCCACCGGGTATTTGTCAAAATAGACTCTCTGAACTTAATAGATGAACTAAGTGAAACAGACAATACAGCTTACAAGAACCTTACCCCTGCTACCTTGCCGGATTTAAGCATAACATATGGTGATGTAACCTTTACTCCTTTATCACCTGAGCCAGGTGATGCTGTCATTATTACAGCAACAGTGAGAAACAAAGGAGAGACAGAGGCAAACAATGTGACAGTTGATATTTATGACGGAGAGCCGTCAGTTGAGGGAATTCTTATCGGTAACGGGACATTTCCAACAGTTCCCTCTGGAAATTCAGCAACTTTTAACCTGGGTACCAGCTTTACAGCAGGTATCCGTGATATATATGTAGTTGTTGATAAGGACAATTTAGTAATTGAAGGAAATGAGATAAACAACCTTGTTATGGAGAGTCTTCAGGTGGGAAGCGGATGGGTTGATTTATCAGTAGTAAGTGGTGACATCACCTTTAGCCCTGTTCATCCGGTAGTCGGCGACTCAGTTGAAATTACAGCCGTCATACATAATAAAGGTACGACAGCGGTGGAAGAAATCATGGTAAGATTTTATCTGGGCGACCCAGACTCAGGCGGAACCCAGATAGCTCCCAATATCGTAATCATAATACCCGACATTCCGGCAAGAGGACAGTTGCCTGTAATCGAGACATGGGACAGCAGCGGGTATGCGGGGAATAATGAAATCTATGTGAAAGTTGATCCTCTGAACTCCGTCTCAGAGACGAATAAATTAAATAACAAAGCGTATAAGACATTAATTGTGCAAGCTGAAAATACCGGGCCTGATTTAACTTTGTCATCTTCAGATATGGAGATTATACCGCAGATCCCTGAGACAGGAGATACAATGACAATTACAGCAAACATAAAGAATGCAGGGAATCAGGATGCAAGCAATGTGCTTGTAGAATTCAGTCTTGGTGACCCAGATCCAGATATAGGGGGCGCATTAATAATCGGCAGTGAAACAATACCATTTATAGCACAGGGAGAGATCGGTACTGTTGAGACAATATGGACCACTACAGGATTTTCAGGCGTGTATGATATTTATGTGAATATTGACCCTTATAATGAAATGCTGGAATTAGATGAGTTTAATAATTCTGCTTATTCGCCTTTAACAATTACCGCACTTCAGGGGCCTGATTTGACAATTACAGAAATAGGCATAGCAAACCTTTTAACTGATACCCAAAGCCTTCAGATTGCAGGCTTAATAGATGTAACTCTGGTGAATATAGGTAATCAGGATACCACAGCGCCATTTACAATAACAGCATTCGAAGATTTAAACGGTAATGAAACTCCTGATTTGGGGATAGACAATATTCTTGGAGATGCTATTTATTCAAGTAATCTTGCATCACAAACAGCAGATACAGTTAACCTGACCCTCTCAGGAAGCATCCTTTTCAGAGACAACCTGATTTATATTCTTGCCGATAACGGTAATGTAATAGAAGAGCTTGATGAGACTAACAACATTAGCAACACGGGTCTGCAGTGTGAATATGTCCCGCCTGTTGGAACATTCAATCCAGTTGAAAAGTGGGCATGGACCGAGAGTGCCGCATCTCCTGAATTCAATCAGGTAATGAGTGGTACAGCAGTAGCAAGATTGGCAGATACAAATGATGATGGAACAATCGATGATAAAGATATTCCCGCAGTTATATTTACTGCACATAGATATACGTGGTGTGCAACTGGCTGCGAAGCAGTTCTCGTTGCCGTCAGAGGAGATACAGGGGAGGAGATCTTTACAGTAACTGACCCGGCATATAGGTCATATTCGAACAGCACCCCGGCGGTAGGAGACATTGATAATGATGGTATTGTTGAAATATTGGTTTCCAGATACGGTGGTGGGTTAATGGCCTTTAACCATAATGGAACACTGAAATGGAGCAGTCAATATGGATTTATTCAGGTGGGCGGTGCATCAATAGCGGATCTTGACGTTGACGGCACCCCTGAAATTATAGTAGGGTCAACCGTTCTGAATAATGATGGGACACTAAAATGGCAGGGCACAGGAGGAAGCGGCTTAAATACAGGATTGGGTCCTCTATCCCTTGTGGCTGATATAGACATGGATGGATATCCTGAAGTCGTTGCAGGAAACACAGCTTATCAATATGGTGGCGCTACTCTTTGGAGAAATATATATATTCCAGATGGATTTAATGCAATTGCTGATTTTGATGATGACCCTTATCCTGAAATAGTCCTTGTTGCAGCTGGCAGAGTGTATCTCCTTGAGCACGATGGCACTTTAAAATGGGGGCCGATTTTGATTCCCGGTCAAGGTAAAGGTGGTCCTCCAACTGTTGCTGATTTCGATGGGGACGGCCAGCCTGAGACAGGTGTGGCTGCTTATTCCCGATACGTTGTTTTTGATACTGACGGCAGTATCTTATGGAGTAGTGTAATTCATGACTACAGTTCTAATTTTACAGGTTCCTCGGTGTTTGATTTTGATGGTGATGGAAAGTCAGAGGTTACCTATGCTGATGAAATTAATTTTCGTATATACGATGGAACAACGGGGATAGTCCTGTTTGAAACACAAAATTCCAGCGTAACAGGTGTTGAGTATCCTGTTATTGCTGATATAGATAATGATAACAGAGCAGAGATAGTTATAGTTGCAAATGACTGGTTTGTATATATACCTCAAATCAATCATGGCATCAGAGTCCTTGAGGACGCAAATGATAACTGGGTAAACACCAGGAAAATCTGGAACCAGCACACCTATCACATAACCAATGTTAATGATGACGGGACAATTCCAAGGATAGAACAGAACAACTGGGAGAAATATAACAACTACAGGTGTAATGCCCTGCTTCCGGAAGAAGTACTTCGTTCATCGGATTTAACCGTATCCTATATCACGGTTGACCATAGTGATTATCCCTTATCAGTAACCATTTCAGCAAGGATCGGAAATGGAGGGGCTGTAAGCCATCCGGCTGGGGTAGATATTAACTTCTACGATGGAGACCCGTTACAGGGCGGTGTTCTCGTTGGCACTGCAAACACAACTGTAACTCTTGAAAAAGGAGATTATGAGGATGTTTTGGTTATATGGAATTCACCTCCTTCTGGAAACCGCGATATCTATGTAGTAGCAGATGGGGAGAACAAATTCAATGAATGCAGGGAAGACAATAATATAGCCTTTGCTTCACTTATCCTTGAAGGGGGAATTCAACCACCTCCAATAGAGGAGCCAGACTTGGAAATATCTTCATCAGATATCATTACAATGCCTCCAGATACAATTGAAGGACAGCCCGCAGTTATAGAAGCGATAATACACAACATTGGCACTCTTGAAGCATCGAATGTAGTAGTGTCCTTTTATGATGGAGACCCGCAGAGTGGTGGGGAGCTTATTGATTCTGTTACGAAATCTTACATTGATGCAGGAGCAAATGCCTTAGCAGAAATAACATGGAATACTCTCGGACGAACAGGGATAAATTATATTCATGTTCTAATAGACCCAGCGGATCTCATAGAAGAATCCAATGAAAACAACAACTCCTCACTCATACAGGTAGATGTTTCACCACCGACAAGGCCGGACTTAAAAGTTACATCAGAAGATATTGTATTTTCTCATCAATCTCCAAGGGAAGGCGACCCGCTTGCACTCTCTTCTGCTGTCTACAACCTCGGCACTGATACAGGTAATATAAAAGTTGATCTTTATGACGGTTTGCCGGGCAGTGGAGGAGCGTTACTGAACTCGTATACCATAAAGCAGATTATTCCTTTCGGAGGTCAGGCACAGGTTGCATTCAATATAGATACTGTAGGATTATCAGGAAATCACAGTTTTTATGTTATTGTTGACCCTGATAATACAGTAGATGAGCAAAATGAAGACAACAATAATGCATCGGCTGATTTATTAATCAATAGTATCGGACTTGTCCTAATAGAGACAACCGATAAGACCCAGTATACAGAAAGTGAAGATGTTCTGATCACAGTTAATGTAACCGACCTTCAAAATGAGTTAAGAGAATTTCTGGTTGATATAAAGATTTTTGATTCGGCAGGATTTCTTTCGGCATCGCTTTCAACGCAGCCTGTAACGCTTAACCCTCTTGAGACAAGGGCATTGGGTTTCGTCTGGAATACGGGGAGTATCCTCATTGGTGGCTATTCAGTCAGTGCAACAGTCTATGACACACATTCTCAGCCCCTCGCTAAACAAACTGTTCCAATTAGCATTGTATCATCTGAAGGTATTTTGACAAATCTTATCATGGATAAAATTTCCTATTATCCAAATGAGTTTGTAACAGTGACGTCATCAGTTTTTAACGGCAGCATTAATGAAATCTATCAAAACCTTACTGCTATTGTCACTATCAAATACTTTACGGGCCAGACACTCTTTACTGAAAACAAGACAATCAGTTTACTTACTCCTTCATCCTATTATTTATTCAATACTTACTGGAACACATCGACAAACCCGCCGGGAGATTACCCTGTTATTCTTGAAGTAATAGATACATCCGGCATTATTATGTCTGTCAGCACAGCGGGTCTCAGCATAGGCAGTACGATCGATCCCTCAAAGCTCCTTATCGGGTGGATTTCAGTGGATAAACAGAGTCTCCTGCAGGGAGATACCGTGAACATAGACTACAGCGTGACAAACGTCGGAAACATTGACCTTTCACAAATAGATTTATCCATCCCCGTCGTTCATGTGGTTGAATTAACGGCATATAATACGTTTACTGATATGACCGCTTTACAGATGGGTGAAACATACATCAATACTCAACAGCTTGATACGAACAATTACAGTGCAAAAGACTATCTTGTAATTTTAAGGGCTGAAATATCAGGAGTTGAAGAAACACTTGCGGCGACATACTTAAGGGTGGAAGGTGCACCGTCAGCGCCATCACTTT
>CAYFYW010000555.1:0-1748 GCA_964347425.1 uncultured Nitrospirales bacterium | reverse complement strand
GTGTGTTCTGTGCCAAACTCCCACTGCCGACATGTGAACGAAGCCGGGAGGTGAATCAAGATTGATTGCCAATTCTATCTCCTCAACAATACCGTCAGGATATGTCAGGTCCCAGCAATAAACACCGAGAGGCGAGCCCGCCTCTGCAGTCACCAAGGTGCCGCCTATAAAGGCGGCCACTGCAAATACAATAAGAAATGACTTTAATACATTAGCATTACACATTTTTTTCCTCCTTCATCTCATAAATTGTTTATCTAATTTCTTCCGGCCTTTTACTGTCTTCTTGATTCATCACCTCCTTCCTGATTGAATGGTTCTCTAAAGATTTGTCCTCCCTGCCTCAAGGATAAAAAGATCTGACCTCATAATGGGCTTTTTCTCTCCGGAAGTACGGTTATTTTATTTTTTGTCTATTACGGGAAAGAGATTATATAATAATCATACAGTCACCTTATCATGTTGTCAACCTATGTGTCATCCTAGAGTTGTCAGATTTTGAATCGTGACTTATCATTATTTCATTATTCATTTTATCGCTGTTTCATACCCCTGTCAAATGTTATAACCTGACACTTTCACCTGCCCCAATCTGATTAATTTCAATTCGATGCCAATACAAAAGGAGATGGATAAATTATTAAAAAAGTATATTGAGTTATCAATTTCTGCAGATAAGTGGGAGAAATGGCATGTCCATATTCTTTTGCTGCAAGACCGGATATTTTCCTCATTGAAAGTATTTGTTCAGATTTACTCCTTGAACTTCCTGAAATCTGACCTGTGTCAATTATTGATAGTCGTAATAATAATGTCCTATTTACTGATAGCGCTGTCATTCCCCGACCCCTGATCAAGTCAGAGGGCATGCTTGATCGGTCTACGACTCATAGAGGGAATCCAGAGGTAAAAACTTAAAACATGGATTCCCGATTAAGGCTTTCGGGAATGACGACAAAGCGGACATTATTTATGCGTGAGTCAATGAGTTTCCATGTAATTGACAGGCGATCTTAATTCTATAAAATCTGCATAAAACAATAATGCATCTCACATGATTTATATCATGGTTGACTTATTAAAATGGTGATATTCTTTTTGTAGAACGTCCGATTCGCATTTTATGTGAAGGCACGATGGAGATGACGATAATGAATCAATCCTCTGAAAAGTCTGAGGATTTTTTAAAACTTATAAAAGATTGACAGAATCTGCAAAAGAAGACAATCGCGCATGCCGAAGAAATGATCAGCAAGACAAATAATTCACTGATAAAAACAACCATGCGGATGGAAAAAGAGGGAAGAGAATTTTGTAAAAGCCGCATCAAATGCTAAAACAGAGAGGGAGAAAGTATTATTTTTGCGAGACTTATTAAAGAAGGAGAGCTTATGGGCTATACAAAGGTTGCATTGGAAGACAAGATACTGGAGATGTACCCCGAAATTAGACAACACGGAATATCTGCGAGTATTGATTTTGATGAAAACAAGAATACATATATCTTGAAGTTTATAAAAGGTTCTCATGAGCTTGAGACATATCTTGACAAATCCGATGCGGATGAATGCATGGACGGCGTGAGGTGTGTTCACCTGGGTGTTAAATTGGGCGAGTTCATTAAGAATTTTGAAGCAGGAGAGTAAAAAAGATTACACAGATATCTTATTCGATTTTTATCCCGCAGGTGAAGTTTGCAATAGGCGCCGACGCCTCACTGCCTTGTCTATCTCTATTGCAATGATTAC
>CAYFYW010000554.1:0-1751 GCA_964347425.1 uncultured Nitrospirales bacterium | reverse complement strand
CATGGTGATGTGAGAATAGTTCCTCTGGGGCCTGCTTCAATATTCTGGCCAATCCAGTATCCTTTCTCCAGATCAAGAAGAGGACTTACAATCTTCTTGAGATGCTCAAAGAAACGGTCAACATTTGCAATATAGGTCCTGGGCAAAAAGATTATATCACCTTTCTGAAGTATAATGTTTTGCGATACATCGCCGGAGCGCAAAATTTGTTCCAGATTTGAAATGATCAGTTCAGGTTTTGCTTCATGTGCTCTCCTTCTTATGATAAGTGCGCTTTTTTGGTTTGCATCGAGAGTGGGCCCGCCTGCCATAGAAACGGCTTCAACAATGTCCAGAAAGCCGTTTGCAAAAAATACTCCAGGTTTATTCACTTCACCGAGAACAAAGACTTTTTGTCCGCCCATTCCGGTTATTTCAATGCTTACCTGCGGATTTGCAATCCTTGAAGGATTGTTCAGCTCGGTAATGTCTATTATGACCTGGGGATCAACTACATATTTAGAGAGCCTTTCAGTAATAATCGCTCTTATTTCCATCAATGTTTTTCCCTCTATGTTTATATCGCCCACATGCGGAAAAAAGATGAACCCATCGGACGGAATAATGAACTTTCTGTTGTACTCATCGTTTCGGAACACGGTAATTGAAATTTCATCGCCGGGAAGAAGGGTTTGTTTTTTATATCTGGAAAGTCCTTCATTAATTATATCCCTCAGTCCGCTCAGGCTCGTCCCTGTCAAGTTTATTTCCCCGACTACAGGATAAAAAATTTTACCGTCAGGCGGAATTTTTATGGAGCGACTCAGTTCCTCGTGCTGGTAGACGGAAATCTTTATCTCATCCCCCGGCGATAACAGAAATTCTTTTATCTTTACCTTTTCGATATTTTGATTCGCAGGTATAGCATTCTTGATGTCCAAACCGTATTCCTTGTTTAATCCCGCACACCCTCCCAATAATAAAAGCGATAACATTAGCGCCGGTATGTGCGTCGAGAGATTCAGTTTTCTAACATAAATTGACATGAGCCGCCTTTACTTTTTTGTTTATTGATTATATGTATGATCAAATTTGTCAGGCTTACAGAGTAAGCACATATTTTAATAGATTATTTATATAAAAGAAATTGTTTTGTTTCACGGGAATCATGAAGCACCGGTTCCCCTGAGAATTGCAGGTATCGTTTTGAAAAGTATCTTGATGTCATCAGACAGTTTCCAGTTGTCAATATATTCTATATCCATTTTCATCCATTCGTCAAAAGAGATATTGTTTCTTCCATTGATCTGCCATGTACATGTTATTCCGGGAAGCACGCTGAATCTTCTGCGTTGCCAATCCTGGTCAAATCCGCTGTAATCTCTTACCGGGAGAGGTCTTGGACCGACTAAACTCATGTCGCCTTTCAGTATGTTGAAAAGCTGCGGCAGTTCGTCAATGCTCAGTTTCCTCAGTGCACCGCCAATCTTCGTAACCCTCGGATCTTTCTTCATCTTAAATACCGGACCATCCATCTCATTGAAGGCTTCAAATTCTGTATGCAACTCTTCGGCATTTATTACCATTGTGCGGAACTTATACAAACGGAAAATCCGTTTATTATAACCAACACGATCCTGAATAAAGAAAATCGGACCAGCAGATGTGAGCTTAATGATGATGGCAACAGATGCCATCAAAGGTAATGTAAATATTATCAGTACAGATGATAGGACTAAATCAACAGCTCGTTTTGCAAGGTACTGTGCGTC
>CAYFYW010000553.1:0-2621 GCA_964347425.1 uncultured Nitrospirales bacterium | reverse complement strand
AAAAAATACTTAAAATTTCTAGACGGTCTAAGACCTGTTTGTAAGAAGTAACGTGGTCAGGCCCCGACATTTGACATTACTCACCTCAACTCTTTCTCTGTTGCATTTACTATTCTTCGAATTATCATGACGGTTCGGACTTTATCTTCAAGTCTTGTACATGATTAATCTTAAACTTTTTTTCATATTTGAATTTAATGTCAAATGTCGAGACCTGACCCCTTAGTTTCATTCCTGACATTGGTGTCCGGTTAATTTTTTAAGTTCATAAATATTATACGTAATGATAAAAAAAACCTTTTCAGTCATTCCTGCGAAAGCAGGGATCCAGCATACATATAGTTTTTGTCTGGATTCCCGCCTGCGCGGGAATGACAATTCATTGAAATTTATGAATACTTTTACCGGACAGTACTGCATTCCTGAACGTATGATATAATTTATATGAAGCGTTACAAATAATTACGAATTCAATAAAATGAAAGTATTTAAGTCATTTTATATACCTATTCGTGGATATGTAAATTCCATTATTGCAGCTAATCGTTCATGCAGTATGGAGTTTATAATCGCCAGTTAATTTTATCGCTTAAGGTATCACTAACCTATCGGGGAGAACGGATGAAGAAAGACTTGACGGTTGAAGAGAAAATCAAACTACTGGAAAAAGAAATCGGTCTTTTAGGGGACGATATCGGAAAGATGGGACTCGATTTAGAGGAGGGTATAGACTTACTGCGCATAGAGATTGAGTCTCTAAAAATTGTCCTTAAGGAGTTGGTTCCAGACTTCAAAAAGAAATTCAACACCGCGAAGAATACTGCCTTGAGAGAGATAGATCCTGAATGGCCAAATAAAAAGAGTCTTGAATAACATGTTCCTTCCAGTTGGAAAACTTCCCTCGGATTTTCTTGACAGAATGCTAAAGGCCTATACGTCCTTAGATGACAGGGTTATAGTAGGACCTTCTATTGGAGAGGATGCGGCCGTTATCAATTTAGGGGAAAAGTATCTTATTGCAAAGACGGATCCGATAACGTTTGTAGCTGAGGATATAGGAACTTATACCATAAACATTAATGCAAATGATATCGCTACCATGGGCGGAAAGCCAACGTGGCTTCTTACTACAATCCTTCTGCCCGAGAAAAATACTACCCCCGGGCTTGTAGAAGGCATCTTCCAGCAACTATCCCATGCCTGTAAAAAGACCGGAGTTTCATTATGCGGAGGACATACAGAAATCACTGTTGGCATTGACAGACCCGTTGTAGTTGGAATGATGCTTGGCGAGGTTGAAAAAGACGGTCTTATAACAACCAGTGGGGCTATGGTGGGGGATGATATACTTCTTACAAAAGCTATTGCTATCGAGGGTATTTCCATCATTGCACGGCAAAATGAGAAAGAGCTCAATGCTGTTTTTGGCAAAGATTTTGTCAGAAGGTGCAGGGAATTTATTGATAGCCCTGGTATAAGTATTCTCAAGGAAGCAGATATCGCTAAGCGATATGGAAACATACACTCCATGCACGACCCTACTGAAGGAGGGCTGGCAACCGGGCTCTTAGAGATCGCCAGAGCTGCGGATGTAGGACTTATTGTTGAAGAACACAGAATACCCGTCCTTGAAGAGTGTCGCCGCCTGTGCCAGCACTATGGCTTGGACCCTTTTGGTCTTATAGCATCGGGCACTCTCCTTTTAACGCTCGATCCCGGGGATTCCGAGCTGGTTTTAAAAGCATTAAAGAGTAAAGGCATATCTGTTGCCCGGATCGGGAAAGTTTTGCCAAAAGAAGAAGGCTTAAAGATGAAAAAAGGGGATCAGGTCGCGGAACTTCCACGTTTTGAGAGGGATGAGATTACAAGGATATTTGGTTGATGAATATATTCGAAATTATCTTGCTGTTAACTCCACAATCTTTTGTATGGCTTCTTCTGGAAATTTCACCTGAATCACGCCTTTGATGTTACCCCACGTTTTAATCCCTATGACAGGTTTGCCAAGTTTCAGAGCTATAGCTATTTCAGAGAGTGTGCCGTAACCTCCTGAAACTGCAATTAAGGCATCCGCTGACCGTGCAATAACTATATTTCTTGCGTGGCTGAGACCTGTAGTTATCGGGATGTCTACATATGTATTTGCGTCTGTGTTACTGAAACCAGGGAGTATACCGACCGTAACACCACCGGCCTGTTTTGCTCCTTTCGAAGCTGCCTCCATAACGCCCCCAAGCCCGCCTGTGATAAGGGTCCATCGTTTTCTGGCTATGAGTTTTCCTACTTCTTCAGCTATTCCGTATATATCCTTGTCGCATGAGCCATCCCCTATAACTGCGATAAGCATGACATCATTTTAACTTATTGTTTTGATTGAGACAAACAAAAAATTTGTTTACAACCTAAATTGAGCGATTGTCATATGGTCTGATATGCAAAGCAGATTCACAAATTTATAATGCGACCTGCCTGCCGGCAGGCAGGTATGATATTGGAATTGCTTTAGCGCTATATTTAGCCTTTTCTTGAGAGATGAAGATGTTTAAAGTAAGACAAAGGCATGTACCATATGGTACATGCCAAATGCTGCGCTAAGGTATCGCTATGAATTTGTTCACCCG
>CAYFYW010000552.1:0-2180 GCA_964347425.1 uncultured Nitrospirales bacterium | reverse complement strand
ACAAAGGCGCAAGAATGTTGTTGATAAGAATCTATATCAAATGATGGGTAATTTCAGAGGAATGAACTATAAATAATTTTAACAGACTGGGCAATGATTTACAATGAAAATTTTCACATTTTGCAATAACTCACATGCAATTGTTTCAGGAAGAGACTTTTCTGTAACTGAACAGTTTGATACTTTAATGCCATCAGGCGGGATTCTTATATCGCCAGAGCCGCTTGCATCCGGTTTTACGGCAAATATTAATTTGAATGCATAGTTATGCTGCTGCACAGTGCTGTCGAGATACTCTGAAATGAAACAAACCCTTTGGTCCGTTACGGAACACCCGGCATCAGCGGTACTTCACAGTCAGGAGCGGTGCTGTCATTGTGATGTTTGGCCGGTCCTCGATTCCTACAAGCCCGGCATTCGTAACGAAATCGAGCAGGAAACGCACCTGGAAGTCGGACAACCCGCGCCGCTGCGTCTCTCGCATCAGAGGGGTAACATCGATGAGCACAAAATTGCCCTGGTCAGAGGAAAAGAAATCAAAGCTTAGAGTCGCGTCAGTGCCATCTGGAAATTGCAATGGAGAAGAGTCAAAATCCGCAGGGGTCAAACCAGCAATGGAAAACTGTACGAGGTCCAACAGCGCAGGAACCGTCAAGGCGAAGCTCACTTCGTCGACGAAAACCTCCAGGGTCGCCGATACAATATCCGCGTCTAAGGGAACCACACCTCCATTGTTGGATCCGTCGAGAGGAAAGTCCAAAAAAGCTCTGAATTCCGGTAAATTAGGGTCTGCATCGTCAATCCCGAAAAAGATGGTATCCGGGCCGTTCGTTACCGTGTACGAATTAAGAACCGGATCAAAGGCAATATCCCCGTCTGCCTGCTGGTCGCTCAAGATCTTGGCGACGAAAATATCCCGGGAGTCTGCGCTCCCGCACCCGGAAAGGGACAGCGCCAGGATCGCGGTAATTCCTATATAAAGCAGTCTTTTCACGGGCTCCTCCCTTAAATCAAAAAATTTCATTCAGAAAATACGGGATATGTTATCCGCTTCCGGGCGGTTCAAGCCTGGTCGTATATATACTCATCACCCATCCAAACTCTCCATTCGGCAGCTCCACATATAGCCATCCAACCGTCTTGCCATGGACCTCCAAAACATAGCCTCTATGAATCTGATAGATTACAGGATAATTCAGACTCGGCCCTGATCGGACATTCAATATAGATGCCACAATAGATACTGTTCCGGAAGCAGGCTCAGGCGGCTCAACCAAAACCGGAATATCTTCTTCAATAATTACATCAGCAGGGGCTTCCACAACTACATATCCGGAAGGCACTCCCCGATAAAAAACACCGCCATACGTGTAATACCATACATCATCAACCCATACCCTTTGGTAACCAATAGGAAGGCTATTAATGATAACTCCTATAGGAGCCACTACAACAACGAAACCGGATCTGGCAGGTCTATAGAAAACACCGTGATTATAGTAAAACGGTTCTCTGTTGTACCAAAATCTTCTATATCCCCTTGGAAGCCTTGGAACTGCATGGCCGTGACGCCTAAAACGAGGGCTTCTTATAACCCTTCTCTCTCGCCTGCCTCCCCTTTCCCTTCGCTCGCGGACAGACGAATCCGAGCCACGGCGTTCGGTTCGATAGGACTCGCCTCGCCTTCTCTCTCCATCACGGGCAAATGCATTATCTGCCATCGGAACAGATGTCAAAGCAAACAGACTGATAACGATAACGGTCATAAAACAATGAGTAATTTTTGACTGAATGAACATAGCGCTCCTCTCCTGGTTAATTCAATTATATGATTAATTATGCAGCCCAACTATCAAAACTCCTGGTATTTTAACCACCTCAAATGCCTTAATAATTAACTCTTTTTTTATCTATTTAGACAGGTGAAATCCGAAAAGGTTTAATAATAACGGGCAATATGGAGGTTAAACTTCAATCTCAGGGCTCTGCTTCTTTGTTTGAGGTAGTTATAAAATTGTTGATTACCGTTTAAAATATTGCATTCTGAGGCAAGATTTAAAACCAGGATAACAGGAAAATATCAACGGGGCTAAGAACCCGATTTGTCGGTGTTCCCCCATTGAAATTACCCCCACCTTACTCTATGATAATTAGTGTTGTCGGGGATTCCTTGGAATTGA
>CAYFYW010000551.1:0-2500 GCA_964347425.1 uncultured Nitrospirales bacterium | reverse complement strand
AAAAAAATTCAGCGGTGTATACCCTACCCTTCTGGTGGCACAATCTCTCCGCAGGTTTGGCGAGGGCACAAAAGTCTGCTGTGAGATAGTCATGATGGCCGCCGATGCAGGTCTTGTACCGGAAGGAGAAGAGGTCCTTTCTGTTGCCGGCACGGGCAGAGGTGCTGATACAGTCCTGGTTATAAGAGCAGCCACTTCAAAGAGGTTTCTTGAACTCAGGGTTATGGAAGTACTTGCAAAACCTCGCCTGTAAGAGGCATAAGGGGTCATTGAGACCTGACCCCTTATGCACTCTCATCATATTAATGTTAATAACAATGTATTATAATTAACAATGCTCAAGTTTAATAGTCTGAAATTCAAAATATCGTTAACCGCCTTTCTTATCATCTCTGTCATCATGACCGTGGCCACGTTGAGACATTTAAACCATACCGAGCAAAAACTTTTGAATGCACAGAAGGAAAAAGCAGAACTGCTGGCTATGAGGATAAAACAGGGCATTATGGTTCTCATGTTAAAAAATAGCTGGCAGGATTTACAAATTATGATGGAAAGTCTTGTGAAGGACAGCAAGGAATTGAAAAAAATACGAATCTTTCTCCCTGAAGACGGTAATATAGTTTCATCTTCAGACCCGGAAGAAGTCGGAAGACAAATCTACACAGAAGACCTGAAAAGGTACAGAAATCAGAATGTACAATATACCTTATTATTAGATAGAGAAGGTCGGAGATATGCCTCAAAACTCACTGCCATTGAAAACCAGCCTGCATGCCACAAATGTCATGGTCCTGAAAAAAAGATCCTGGGTGTCCTGGATATTGAGATGTCCATTTCTGCGGTAACCAGGTCTATCCGGGCATTTAAAGAAGAACATTTAGTAGACGCAGTTATCGGTTTTTTCCTGATTGTGGGATCCGTTCTTATTATCGTTGGAATACTGTTCGATAGGCCAATTAAAAAGATGATTCGCACTATCAGAAAGATAGAGAACGGCGATTTATCGGCAAGGATGGAGACAGGCAAAAGGGATGAACTGGGCCTTCTGGCAGGGAGTTTTAACAATATGGTCGAGGCCCTTGAATCAGCGAAAAAAGACCTGGAGTTGTCCCACAAACATCAGATCGAAAAGGCAGCGAAACTCGCATCCCTTGGAGAGATTATCTCGGGAATTGCCCACGAGATAAAAAATCCTCTCGCCGGAATAAGCTGCGCTATACAGGTGCTTCAATCTGAGCTGGATAAAAGCGACAGCACAAGGACGGTTAGCACCGAGATATTAAATCAGTTGAAATCGCTTGATAAGGTGGTTAAAGACCTTCTGCGTTATGCAAAGCCAAAGCCCCCTGAATTCCTGCCCTGTAAAATTCAAGATGTCTTACAGAAGGCGTCCTTCTTTGTGTATCCCGAGGCAAAGAAGCACAAGGTCGTTATAAAAACCGAGATTGAAAAAGATATTCCTGAAATTATGATTGATCCTGACCAGATACAGCAGGTATTTCTCAATTTGATGATAAATGCTGTTCAGGCTATGTCCAAAGGTGGAACACTCACTGTATCTATATTTCAGAAAAGACTTCAGCGAATAGAGAATAAAATAAAAGAACCCATAAAGAGTGACAGGGCAGTGGTAATTAGATTCCAGGACACAGGGAAAGGCATATCATCTGATGATATCTCAAACATCTTCGAGCCATTTTTCACTGACAAGTCAAAGGGTACCGGACTGGGATTACCCATTAGCCGGAAAATTGCCCGGGACCACGGCGGTGACATTACCTGTAATAGTGAGTTAGGCAGGGGAAGTCTTTTTACGGTATACCTGCCTATAGTGAATGGCAAACAATGAGCAGAAGAATCAGGTCCCCAAACTTCCTGCTCAATTCCTGTTCAATTATTTTATAGTATCATTAGTGTCCGCTTAAATGTCATGCTGAATTTATTTCAGCATCTAATAGAAACGATCCTGAATCAAGTTCAGCACAGGGTTCGGGGTGACAAATAAACCCATCTTTTTAACGTGTTTAGACAAAGTACCTTAATAATGTCTTATTTTTTAGGTAGTTGCAGCGTATTTTTGTCGGACAGTAGTGATATATTATAATAAATTTGGCTCTTTCGAAACAGAATTGAGCAACTCAGAAACAAATTAAAAATCAAATATATTTCATGATTTCGATCTCTGATCACAACTGCCCGAACATAACCAGTTTTACTTGAATACGAAAAAGAGATAAATTTATTATAATAAATATATAGCATTAATAAGATATATATTGGAGGTTTTTTGGCACAGGGTAAAATACTAGTCATTGACGATGAAAAATTGATACTATTTTCTATCAAGCAACACCTTGAAAAAGAGGGTTACGAGGTATTAACTGCTGAATCAGGCGAGGACGGACTGGAGGTTTTCAAGACAGAGGTCCCTGATATCGTTCTCCTGGATCTCCACATGCCCGGAATAAGCGGCACTGAAACCCTCGAATCAGTACAA
>CAYFYW010000550.1:0-5940 GCA_964347425.1 uncultured Nitrospirales bacterium | reverse complement strand
ACAACAATAAGAGCAAGAAGTACAATAATTGCAATTGCTGTATACTTGGCTTTATTCATTTTTTGCACCCCCTTTCTCGAGCTGGAATAAGGGTAAGATTCCGGTGATGTCCTCGTCAGTACTCAACTTTCTCCCGACCTTTGGCAGGATGTTATTCATTGTCTCGAGGTAGATACGCTGACGTGTTACTTCTCTTGCTTTTACATACTCTTTAAAAACAGAATTGAATTTTGCTGCTTCACCCTTAGCATTATTAACACGTTCAAGGGCGTATCCCCTTGCTTCTTCAATTGTTTTTGCTGCCTCCCCCCTTGCCCTGGGAATCACTTTGTTATATTCTGACTTAGCCTGATTAATTAATTTTTCGCGCTCCTGCTGGGCTTCATTGACTTCGTTAAAGGCGGGTTTTACAGGTTCAGGCGGATTAACATCTTGCAGAACTACCTGCACGACTTTTACTCCCAGTTCGTACTGGTCACTTAATTCCTGAAGTTTTATGGCAACGGTGCTGGCAACTTCCTGACGGCCAACAGTCAGCACCTCATCTACTGTGCGGTCACCGACAATCTCGCGCATCATTGCTTCATTAATGTCCCTGAAGGTCTGTACCGCATTTCTCACCCGGAACAGGAATCTGTAGGGATCATTGATACGGTATTGTACAATCCATTCCACTTGAGCGGCATTTAAATCACCTGTTAACATCAGGGATTCCTCTTGATAGGTCCTGGCAGAATACTGGGTTCTAATACCCGGCGCGGCTGTTCGAAAACCGAATTCGAGCTTTAACTGTCGCTCAACCGGTACCTTATACACCTTTTCGATTCCAAATGGTAATTTAAAATTCAGCCCGGGATCGACTGTACGGGTGTATTTTCCAAATCGAAGGACAACACCGACCTCTTCTGGTTTTATAGTAAACCATAAAGAGAATAAGAAAACTATAAGCAGAAATGCGAGAACAGCCCAGCCAATTGCTTTAACGTTGATTTTGGGAGGCCGAAATTCCCTTATATCAAACGGCACTTTTTGTTCCATAATTCATACCCCCTTTTTTTGCACATTTTCAGAAATAAGAAGACAAAAAGATTATACCACTTTTTTTAAAAAATAAATGCAAGAGAAAAGTTTTGTAGGGACAAAATGGTGCGGATGTGTTAGTTTGAAATTGAGGAAGTCGGGACATGGGAATGTCGAGGTTTAAGCTCATTATCCTTGCCGTCGCGGCAGAAGGCGTTGTGTTCATGATAGCTCTCATATTAGGGAGATTTTTTGATATCAACTTTCTGCCGTTGACCCGGAATTTTCTGCGCGATATTCTCATAGGGACCATTGGAGCCTCATTGCCTTTTGCCCTCTTTGTGCTCACACTTACAGCAAGAGCTGAAAAGATTCCAATACTGGGTTCTTTGAGAAAGACGATGATAACTGACGTAAAATCCATTTTTTCGAATACCTGCTTTCTCGATATTATATTAATCTCTTTAATTGCCGGTTTTGCCGAGGAATTTCTTTTTCGCGGGGTCATTCAGGCAAAATTCGGCATCATCATTGCGAGTATCCTTTTCGGTTTAGTGCACTTTGTGACACCGGCATATGTTGTGGTAGCCAGCTTTATCGGATTCTACATAGGGTTTTTTTACTTAGTTTTCGAGGGCCTCCTCATTCCTATTCAACTGCACTTTATTTACGATTTAGCCGCCCTGCTCTATCTCAAACATACAAACATGTAGGGGTCAGTCCTCTCCACATATAATACTAACTGCTTCGGGAAGGACACCAATCTTCGCCGGCAATGTTCCAAAGTAGTCGCCGTCTATCTGGATATGAACAGGTTCTCTGGAGGAGATTTCCAGTTCAGAAAATTTCCCGTAGAAGACATCTTTGAAATTCAGATGCTTTTTCATGATAACACCGCTTACAAACCTGATGAGGTCTCTCCTTGTTTTTCCCTGAAAAAGACATATGTCAAGCAACGGCTCAATAAGACTTGCTTTGGGTGTTACCTGGAAGTACCCGCCATAGAAGTGGGCATTTCCCACTACAGCAGTATATCCTGTGAATGATCCCCTGGAGGTCTGAACCTCAATTAATGGAGGGCAATAATCCGCCAGGGTTTTAATACCCGAAAGTATATACGCCCCTTTTCCAGAAAATTTTTTTATGTAATTTTTTAATTTGAAAACTGCTGCGCCGTCAAAGCCTATTCCGGCCATAAGCGAGAAATAGTGGCCGTTGATTCTGCCCAGTGATATTTTTTTTGGGTTGCCTGTCAATACAAGATGAACAGCTTTTTCAATGACTTCCGGGATATTGAGTTCTTTAGCTAAAACATTTGTCGTACCAAGCGGAAGCAGTGCGAGCGGAATTCTTTTCTTCTCTGGCAGATTTCCCTGCGATGAAAGCATACCATTTATAACCTCATTGAAGGTGCCGTCACCGCCGGCTACTATAATGAGGTCAGTTTCTGAAAGTTCTCTTGAAAAGGCATGGGCATCTCCTTTTTTTCTGGTCGTCAGGGTTGTGAGCGAGACCCTTTTCTTGAGCAGGTCTTCAATCTTCTTTATTGACCTGAATGCCGTACTTCCGGCAATGGGATTAACGATGAGACTTGCGTTCAAGGATTTCCTTTAACGAGACTGTATGCTGGCAGGATCTGATCTCGCTGACAAGAACGGGTGTCCTTTGAAGGTACTTTATAAGTTCTTTTACTTCTCCCCCGGTAATGAAAAAGGCCCTGCCGCCATAAGGGATTCCCCGCTTCTTGATGTGAGGCAATCTTATGTATCCATAGAGGCGTGTCGCTACGTATCCAGTGGTATAGTTTGGGTCGTCAGATATACATATCTCCCCTAAAACCATAGGGTGACGATGTACCTTGCTTGCTAAAATCAGAGCCTCTTTCACAGTATCATTATTGAGACCCAATCTGCCTAATTTTTTTGATAAGGCTGCTGCCGACCTCTTGGTTATACCCATGCAAGTTACACGAACACCCCTTAAAAGGTCCGGCTCGAGCCTTACTCCCTCTATATCCATCAGCATCGCTCCCCTCATGGTAATTCCGATGCCCAAGGATTTAAAAGCTTCTTCAATAGCCCTTTCTGTAATACCAATTGAGGTCAGTATTTTAATGGCTGCCCTTTTTCCCTCGTCGGGGTTTTTCGTATTCAGCGTACAGAGAGGAAGAGAATGTATCCTGTGAGGTTTTTCTTTGAGTTCTTCAACTGTCATATTTATTTCGTCCGGCCCTCCCTTTACGTGGCGGAGAGCCCTTTCAGAGTAATTCTTCAGTATATTGAGGATATCGCCCTTTCCACATATCCCTTCAGCACCAGAGATGTGGACTCCTTTTCTGGATGCCCTCATTTTTATGTTAAAATGCCTAACCCCTGGCATTATATCTCAAGCTCCAGATCTTGAATCATTTTCAGGTCGTCTTCCGGATTTCTGCCAGAAGTTGTCAGATAATTACCGATAAGAAGCCCGTTAGCGCCGGCCATGAATATGTAAGCCTGCAAGTCTCTCAACGTAGTAGGTCTTCCGCCACAGATTCTTATCTCACTTTCAGGCAGAATGAGCCGGTATATTGCTACTATTTTTAAAGCCTCTACAGGATTCAGCATTTTCCTGTTTCCAAGCGGGGTACCGTGTATTGGCGTAAGAAAATTGATTGGAACCGAATCAACACCAATCTCTTTTAGCGCAAAAGCCATGTCAATGCGGTCTCCCCAGGATTCCCCCAGGCCGAAGATTCCACCGCTGCATATAGACAGACCGAGTAATTTGGCTGCCTCGATTGTTTTTATTTTTTCTTTATATGTGTGGGTAGTACATATTTGTCTAAAAAAAGCTTCCGAGGTTTCGAGATTGTGGTGATACCTGTGCAGTCCTGCGTCTTTCAGGGTTTTAAGCTCCGGGGTATTGAGCATGCCCAGCGTTGCACAGGGAAGGAGGCCTCTCTTTCTTATATCAGAGACAAAATTACATATTTGTTCAAGATCCCGTCCTGACGTACGTTTGCCGCTCGTTACAATGCAGAATCGTTTTACACCGCTTTTTTTTGCTGATTCGGCTGCTTCAAGACTTTTCTCCCTGGTTACAAGCGGATAGGCCTTTATGTTCGTCTTGCTGTAAACAGACTGGGCACAGAAAGAGCAGTCTTCAGGACATGCCCCTGACCTGGCATTAACAATTGAACACAGGTCAATCCTGTTGCCGTGAAAATGAATTCTCGTAGAGTCTGACAAGGCAAAAAGTTCAAATATTTCATGACCTTGCAAAGTTGATAGATGCAGGGCAAATTTTTTGTCCACGCCGAGTTCCGAATGCTGATTTTTTGTCCGGGCATGTCGCCTGAGACGGATGAGGTAATCGAGATCTACGAGAGGCATGGTCTATTATTTATCCCAAAAACTGAAATTAGCCACAGAGGTATGTACCGTATGGTACATACCTCTGGGAACTCTGTGGCAAAAAGATATTTTTATAAAAATAAATGAGTTATTGTCTTTCTTAGTTGTATTTAATTTCATCTCTGTGCTCTCCGCTCTGTACCACCCGGCACTGTTCTGTACAGGGCAGTGTCTGGTACAGGGCTCTGTGGTTTTATAAATGCATTAGAGGGAAATAAAATTATATAAGGAAGGTCTGGCAACGCCGAATTATTCCAGCAATTTGACTTTCAATATTTAGGTTCTTTTCCCATTTAGTCGCTTAAAAGGGTTTGGGGCCCTTATTTTTTCTTTTGATGTCTGGTTTTTCTGAGGAGCTTTTTATGTTTGTGCTTGCTCATTTTCTTTTTGCGCCACTTTACGACACTTCCCACTGAATCACCTCCTTTTTTTAAAAGTTATAGAAGGCCAAGGTTACGAAGCCCGCCCCGTACCGATACTGGTACAGGGCCCGTATCGTTTTAAAAGGTTAAGTCGCCCGTAACCCTAATCCTTTTTAAACGATACTTTTTAATCATTACCGAAACCGTTATTAACTACCTTACCTACTGTTGTATTCATACGCCTGATGAATAAATGCCTCAAGTTGTATCTCCGAGCAATTTGCCTCTGTTCCGTCATAAGCAATGCTTAGACATGGGATACCTGTATCCTCTTTAAGGCCCTTTAACAGGGCGCTTACTATAGTTCCCGGCATACAGCCGAAAGGCATAACACTGATTATACCTGAAGAGCCATTTTTTACAAAGTCTATGGCTTTTCCAATACTCAAAATTACCTCGCCCTCGAATGAGTTATGCAGATACGGTGATGCGTTTTCGAGGATTTCCTTTGTGGAAGGCTCTCTGAGTGTCTTCAGGTATCCAGTGAATGGTTTTGAGAATTTGTGTTCGATCCTTTTTTGTACGAGCCGTTTGATGTATATGTTTAAAACATCCTTCAGGATTCTTTTTGAAAACATGTTTTTTTGCCACGAAACGACGGACTTTCGCAATCCCATCAAATTTATGTAGTAAAACCATTCTTCAACAGGTGCAAGCCATACCTCGCCACCCAGCGCTTCTACCTTCTTAATAACATCCTCATTTGAAAAGGCATTCTGTCTGACAAATATCTCCCCGATAATGCCTATGAGAGGTTTTCTGCTCCCGGTTTTTGGTATCCTAGAGAAGGCCTGCTGCATGTCGTTCAGGAGTTCGACAAAAGCACCATTCTGGCTCTGTGTCATTCTGGTAATTTTCAGGAGATATTCGTCATAAACATTTTCCGATTCTCCTTTATTTATTTCATACGGTCTTGCTTCATGGAGACACTTGATGAGTAGATCTATTGCAGTAATCCCTTTCCATGCCTGTTGAGTAAAGTCTTTGCCAACTATGCCGAGTTCATTGTAAAAAGATGCGTCCTGGTTCGGTGAGAATATAGGTACTTCCGGAAATTTTATCTCATCAAGGACAAGCCTGTGAAGGATATTGTACTGCCCGAA
>CAYFYW010000549.1:0-3121 GCA_964347425.1 uncultured Nitrospirales bacterium | reverse complement strand
CGGGAAAAAGGAGGGGTGCTTGATTCTTGAAAATATAAGCATGACAGATTTTAAAAAGAACCTTCAGAAAACGAAAACCATAATTTTCCCTTTCGGCACGGTAGAAGAGCACGGTAGACATCTCCCCCTGAACACGGATACTCTTATAGTATACGAAATGCTGAAACGCGTGGAAAAGAAGAGGAATGTATTCCTTGCCCCCCCTGTTTACTATGGTGTATGCACCAGTACAAGTAAGCATCCCGGCACAATAAGCTTAACTCCTGAAACACTCAGAAGACTCACATCTGATCTCGTCAGGGATGCTTTTCGAAAGGGGCTCAGAAATTTTATTCTCATATCAGGACATGGGGGAGGACTCCATATGTCCGCCTTGAAAGAAGCAGCCGAGGTCATGATCGAGGAGCTTGACAGAATAAGGATAGCTGTTCTTTCTCCTTATGAGATTCTTTCCAGAGAACTTTCCGGTCTCACAGATACCCTGAATGACTCGCATGCCGGCGAACTGGAAACATCGCTCGTCCTTTCCCTGAGGCCTGAACTTGTAAAGGGACGCTCGGAGGAGGAGTATCCCAGACTACCAAAGCCTTTTATTGTAAAAGACAAGCTCAAATACTGGCGCCGGGGAGTATGGGGAAATCCGAAGAAGGCATCAAAGCAAAAGGGTGATCAGGCGGTTCGACTGATTGTTAATAAAGTAATTGACGTTATTGATAAAATAGAAAGGAGGAAATTTTAAACAGTAAATTACGTCCTACTTTAAATGATATGCTCGTCATGAAACCCCCTGAACTGTTCCTCGAGTCTCCTGAATCTCGACTCGTATATGAGACCGTATAAATGGGATCTGTCCGGGAAATACTCATTTATCATCTCTCTTAATTTTTCTTTTTCAATCTGTATATCAATTCGGGGATAATCTGTGCTGACAATCAAAAATGCTATTTTATCGGCGAGGCCTTTTATTTCCATAATTTTTGCATCTTCATTCCTTTGACTTTCAAAGTATTCTCTGAAAATTTCTTTATGTTGTAAATTGATGACATGACCGCAAACGCATTCTATGGTCTTTCCAAACTCAAATAAGGATACATCGTATCCCCTTTTGCAATGAGTACACCTGATAGCCATTTTCTTCTTATATTAAACGACTGTCATATTTATTTCATCCCTGCCTGCCGCAGGCAGGGATTTTGTAAAGCGATTACACCGATAACTACTTTATAACATATGACACTCAATTAATCAAAATTACCGGGAGATGTATGATATAAGTGGTATAAAAAAGAACAGAGAGTTCATCCTTAAAAATTTGATAAACAATATCAAAGAGACAGCAACAGTTGTCTTTAACTTGCACGTTAGTTTGTTTTACAGTTATAATATTGATTGCGGCAGATTCTTATGAATAAGAAACATCTCATAATCGGTATTGTTATCATAGTTCTTTCATTGTATTACGCCTTCAGGGACGTATCAGTCTCTGAACTGATCGGGGCTTTTCTGTCAGTCCGTTATGTTTACATCTTGCCGGCTTTATTATTCGTTGTGCTGAGTTTTTTTTTCAGGGCGGTGCGGTGGCGTTACCTTGTCAGTCCTGTAAAAGAAGTAAAATTAATGCGTCTCCTTTCTCCCCTTATTGTCGGCTTCATGGCAAACATGCTTCCAGCAAGGGCAGGAGAGTTTATCAGGGCTTACCTGCTCAGTAAAAAGGAGCGTATCAGCTTCAGTGCGTCCTTTGCTACCATCTTCATAGAGAGGCTGTTTGATATGAGTCTGGTGCTGCTTTTGCTGTTCTGGGTATTGTTTTTCAATGCGGATATATTTCCTCATGGGGACTCGGGATCAAGTCACAGGTTAATGGGGTATATGGTTAAATTTGGGTGGGTTAGTTTTACCGGCTGTATGTTTATTTTTGTATTTTCGGTTTTCCTTCAGTTTAAATATGACTGGGCCATGAAAATAGTGAACTTTTGTATCAAGCCCATACCACATAAGTGGGGAGATAAGATTACAAAATTGGTGCATTCATTTACCGAAGGACTCAGAATCATAAAGGATAAACGCGGATTTTTAACCACAGTTTTTCTGTCTTTCCTTATCTGGGGCTGCTTCGTTATCATGTATTATCCACTATATCTGGCATTTGACATAAACATCAAATTACCTGTAATAACCTCGCTTGTTGTCCTCTGCGTGACCGTTGCTATTTTTATTGCTCTGTTCCCTACGCCTGGATTTCTCGGGGCGTTCCAGGCTGCCTGTGTTGTCGCTCTCCATGAAATCTTTGGGGTTCCAAAGGCTGTTGCTGCCAGCTTCGGGATTATTGCATGGCTGGTAACCATGGGGTTCACTGTAATCCTCGGCTCTATCTTTGTTTTGAAAGACCATATTTCCTTTGGTGAGATTGCAGCACAGAAAGAACAGATAGAATAGATATAGTTCCTGCACGCCAAAATCGTTCAGATCTAATTACAGGATTATGTTTAACCCAAGAAACGAGATTAACCCCCGTAAAGTAGTAAATCCCGTCAGAGAACTTCGTCTTCTAACGGTTTACGCTCATGGTGCCTTTCTCTAACGGGGTAAACATATAACGGGGCAGACTCAGAAAAACATAATAAATAATATTTAAACCCAAAAACTGCAATTAGACACAGAGTTCACGGAGAGCACAGAGTTGTGTAATTTTATTTTTTAAATTTTTTCTCTAAGACCTCTGTGGCTAAAAAGATATTTCTTATAAAAATTATGGAGATGAAACATGTCTAATTTAAGTAGTGTGTCATCAGAACAGAGGATTGCATATTTTATTACTCCGCACGGCTTTGGACACGCAGCAAGGGCAGCGGCAATAATGGAGGAAATATACAGACTTGATCCATCGGTGCGATTTGAAATTTTCACCAAGGTGCCTCGCTGGTTTTTCAAGAAATCTCTTTCCAGGGCTTTTGGCTATCATTCTCTATTGACAGATATAGGGTTTGTTCAGAAAACCCCATTGTCTGAAGATATCCCTGAAACTGTGAAACGCTTAAATAATTTCATGCCCTTTGATCATTCCCGGGTCAGTAGTTTAGCTAAATCGTTGAAAAAAATTGCATGCAGATTAATTGTTTGT
>CAYFYW010000548.1:0-2393 GCA_964347425.1 uncultured Nitrospirales bacterium | reverse complement strand
CAGCTGGCAAAGTCCTCGGTATTCTGAGTCTGTCTGGAGCTGTTGTTGTATTCGTTTTCTGCGCTGGATTCACCCCAGTTCCCGCTCTCCTTGTATCCGCTGTCCTGGTTATCAACGATTACGCTGACGCCCATATCCACTTTAACCGGCAGCACCGTCTGTCTCAAGCCACTGTTAATACTGTAGAAACCGACCTGAACGCGCTTAAGGCTTCTGATGACGTTGGCCACGGCTGCTTTGGCCGTCAGTTCCCGCCTCCTGTAATAGGAATACCAGTTTGCAAAGTTTTGTAAGTCCTCCGCATCGGTTTTATATCGAACAAAGTTGCCCTGCTCATCATATATTTTCGGCTTCACACTGTCAGGGGGGTCTGATATTGCGATCAATTCACCAAATTCCACTATATCATCCCCGTCCGCATCATTTAATCTGTAATATTCTCTCACCCCCGCGACGAAGTTGACAAGATAGACGTTTTCGCCACTGTCCATCTGGCCATTCACATCCGCGTCATCCCATGTATAATAATGAGCGTTCTTGATGCTTACGGGAGGGCCATTGACCTGCTCAAACTTGACCGCATCTGCGCTCATATGGTCATTAGCGTCACTTGGGGTATAGGAAATAGTGACACTTGAGTCTCCATGGAAGCGAAAGATGCCAAGGAGGTTCCATTGTGCTTCATTGATGCGCTGATCCACATGTACGGTGTCAGTTCCTCCTGCGTGGCTAATGGTATATGGCACAGCAGTGGAATATTGATCCCAACTTCTCCACCAGGCGTAGACGTTATACTGTCCTGCAGGAAGATCTGCTGTCCATGTGGCGGTGCTCAAAACCCCAACGCTATCACATTGCACCTCTCCATAAGTATCACATAGTGTATGCCAGAAATGATTACTATATGATTCGTCGTGGCCCAAAACTTGAGTCCATTTCCCGATTTTCGAGAAGTTGCTATCCAGACTGTCTACGATGACGTCATTCCTGACGGCATAATACTCCGCGGTCAGATCGAAGGTGGGGGTGGCAAGAAATGGATTGGATCTGGGTGTTGACGCATCTGCATTAGGCATGTTAGGCCATGGCAAGTAGTCCGCAGAGGGGTCGTAAAATATCTTGTTAAAACCTGCCCACTGGGATTTCCATTTCCCTCGATCAGAGCCAGTCAATATGTCACCACTGGCTGAACTTCCGGATTTGTAATTATTATCACCAGGATCATCAAAAATATATTCAATTTCGCCTTCAAACTTCCCGTCAGCTTCATCTGTCATAAATTCCCAGTCCATGCTTCCCGAGTTGTCCAGCACGAACATGATGTTGGGAGGAGCTGACATCATCTTAGCCTCTAAAGGAGCGTCACTCGCATTTAAACAATCGCCATGAGCTGAAGGGGGTTTAAAGAGCAGAAGGAATCCAATGAAGATGAGGGACGCCTTCAGAAAGTCTATCCATCTCTTCTCGGTTGGGATGGAAAGTTGACCATGAAGCCTTTTACAGATGACCATGCTAAACACCACCTTTTCTTCTGGTGGCATGGTGTTGTGCCTCAACGTGATATGAATGGCTCAAATAGAAGCTGAAATCAGAACCTTTTTCTATAGCCGACCTCGATAAGAGCCTCTCCATAATTCTTTGTGGAACATCCATAAACAACAAACTGATGTAATGAGGTTGGCTGTCCGCCTATATCCAGGGAACTTCCAGGAGCAATCCCTTGATAGACGGCCAAATATCTGGTGGTTACATCCAGTACTTGATTTGAATTGTTATTGGAGGGGTTCCAGTTTGTATCACTGCGGATATCGGTATCAGGCAAGCTACTATGTAACCAATTAAGCGAAAGGTCTTCTAGTATTGTGATATCCGTCTCGTTCTCCAGCATCTGCGCACCTGCCATCGCTGCACATTCTGCCAGGTAAAGGTTCTGTTTAAAAGTATTTTCGTTCCGGGCGATCTGAATTTCGGTCTCTGCGGTTCTTGTCGCTGATATGCCCAATAGGGTAAGCACCACCAATATCATCAGGGCTATAACCACAATGGACCCATCCTCCCCTTTCAGTATGCAGCGCTTTCTCATAACGTCACTCTTAAAAAAACTTCTATTTCTGTAATGACCCAAACTGTGCGTCATCTTAACATTCGTCATAGAAATCGAGGTCTGATACAGCTAACCTGGGTTGACTTTGCAATCCCTTTGTCTTGCCACGTAACTGTCACTATTATAAGCTTGGCACTAGCAAGCGGATCAGCCGGATTTACATCATCTATCACACTCCAGTTTACCGTGTATCTATTGACACCACTCATCGCTGTCTCCGGCCCGTGGCTCCCATCAGATAAGTCAGCATGAGTGTCTGCAAGGGTCAAAAGCTCTTCCATCTTATCCT
>CAYFYW010000547.1:0-1966 GCA_964347425.1 uncultured Nitrospirales bacterium | reverse complement strand
ATTGGTTATTGAGGTTGCTGCCTGCGGGCCCACGTCAGCCATTATCAGAAGTTCCTCGAGCTCGTCAAGGAGATTTTCGTCAACTTTTCTTCCCGAAAAGAGGGCTTCAGTGTTTTCTACGAGGGTTTTCCTTGTTTTTGATAAGCCCTGCTTCAGTTTTTCAAAAAATCCCAAATTTTTCTCCCAGTTATTGACCGAATATTACATCGGGGTTTACCCGAATCATTGAAATGAAATCAATAGCGTTTTTCTATTAGTCCTTCAAATCGTAACAATTTTCAATAAAAAATTGATATAGCTTCGAGGATAGATATAAAAAAGAAAGGCAGGAATATTCCCGCCTTTCTCTAAACAGTTATAAAACAAATCGGTTATCAGAAACCAAAGGGTTTAACAAAGAGGATAATCAAGGCAACAACAAGGGCATAAATACAGAGGGACTCAATCATTGCGAGACCGATAATGAGGGTTGTTGTTATCTTACCTGATGCCCCTGGATTTCTTGCTACACCCTCATTGGCTTTGGCTAAGCCTATGCCCTGGCCAATACCTGTTCCCAAAGCAGCAAGACCAATACCTAAACCACATGCTAAGGCTGCCATGCTGTAATAACCCATTTTGGCATCTGTTAGAGCTTCTTCACCAACTACCTCCTCTGCAGCAAGAACAACAGGGGTCAGGAGACATACCAGAGAGAGAGTAAGCAGGATTGCAGATAGAATTTTCTTCATTTTTCCTCCTTTCTTATAAATACTTTATTTAATGTGCTTCTTCAACCGCTCCAGCAAGATAAAGAGTCGTGAGCAGGACAAAAACAAATGCCTGGATTATGGATACCAGTACACCAAGCCCAAGAATAGCTGTTGGCACAATCCATGGAGCGAGAATGCCCAGAATGAGCAGGATCTTGTGTTTGGCAATCATGTTGCCGAATAACCTGACTGACAAGGTTAATGGCCGGGCAAGGTGGCCGACTACTTCAATAAAAAACATGAGAATCATTAAGGGCAGCGCCATAATTGACCGCATGGGTCCTACGAAATGTTTAATGTAGCCTAATCCATGGGTCCTGATACCATAGTAGTGAGTTGCGAGAAAAACAGGTACTGCCATAGATGCCGTTGTGTTAATGTTGCTCGTAGGTGCCTCAAAACCCGGGATTAGCCCTAAAAAATTGCAGACGAGAATATACATGCCAAGAGTTGCAATAAGGGGGAAGAAGTACCTTCCCATATGTCCGATGGTTTCCTCTGCGAGATTAAGGAAAAATTCAACTACGACCTCTACAACATTTTGTACACCGGCCGGCACTAACAAGAGGGATCTCCTTACAGCGAACGCAACAGCCAGCAAAAATACCATGGCAACCCATGAATAGGTTACATATGCTGGGATACCGCTAATGTGAAAAAATAATGGTGCTTCGTGCATGGATATTCTCTAGGAAAACTAGAACGTATGGTAATTCAGTACATTATTGCATGTCAAGTTGCAAATTTGGAAATTTAAAAAATTTATAGCTTTATTGAAAGCCGTCCCCCCCTGGTTCCTCATAGAGTAACTACTCAGGTTATTAGGTTCACGGTTCACGGTTTGTCGCCTTGCGATCTTCATAATTCGCGTGCCAATTGCCAAGCCTCAATATTTTCAAATCATTCAATCTTCATCGCTCTCTAACCTTGAATTATGAACCCTTGAACTGTGAACCTGAGTAGTTACATCATATATAATAAAAAAGGCTCAGACATAAGTCTGAGCCTTTTTTCTAACTTAATCCGGCAGCGACCTACTTTCCCAGGGCCTCGCGGCCCAAGTATCATCGGCCCTGGAGGGCTTAACTTCCGTGTTCGGAATGGGAACGGGTGTGGCCCCTCCGGCATTGCCACCGGAAACTTTTCAATTGCTTAAAAATAATAACATCAGCAGATAGAAAATTGCAAGCCAACCAGTTTCACTTTCTCTCTAC
>CAYFYW010000546.1:0-3274 GCA_964347425.1 uncultured Nitrospirales bacterium | reverse complement strand
ACCTAGTACAACAAGTATAATTATTATTTTTTTAATATAATTTTTATTTGCCGTGCTCATAATTATTTACAATGCTACCAGTGCATATATTTTTTTAGTTATGACTATCTCTTCCTCCTTCATTCACTCTACATACTTTATGAACATAAGCATTCCCCCGGGATATATGTGTTCATTTGTAACATGATTGAGCCTGTGGCAGTGAAACGGCCATATGCCCGGGTTGTCGGCAAACAATATTATATCCACCCTCTGCCCGGGTCCGATTTCCACAGTGTCTATTTTCTGCGGCTCATCCACGTAACTTCCATCTCTTGCGACGACTATGAATTTGTGAGAATGGGTGTGCATAAAGTGAGGCTGGTACCCTGCATTGATAAACCTTATCCTGACTTTCTCGCCTTTTTTTACAATTACAGGTTCTGTAAACGGAAATGAACGTCCGTTTATTGTGAAGCCGTCATATACATGATCATGCGGTCTGTGTGTTTTGGGATACCAGTCTCTTTTTGCAGGCTTTTCAGCCGGATGCTCGTGCACCGGTGGCACACCTTCATGAACGGTCACTACGCCGTGTTCTTCATGACCTTCCATAGCCTCCTCATTCTCATGTACATGAACATGGGCTGTAGGCCACTCATCAAGTATCATGATGTATTCCCTGTCATAGGCGAGTTTTTCGTTCTTAGGCTCAACAATAAACGCCCCGTACATGCCCATATCCACGTGGTGTGCGCTGTCAACATGGCAGTGATAAAATGAAGTTCCAGTATTCTTCACAGTAAATTCATAAGTATAAGAATCGCCTTTTTTGACGGGCTTCTGTCCTACATAAGGGACACCGTCCATTATGACGGGCTTTACCTGACCGTGAACATGAAACGTGTGTTCGCCATCGGCTGTCTCATTTTTCAGTTTGACCCTTATCCTGTCACCTTCGTTAACGCGTATGGTTGGTCCGGGTATAGTACCGTTAAACCCCCATCCCGTCATAGGTTTATCAGGAAAAATCTCAAAACTAGTATCTTTAACTGTAAGTGTATAAAATTTAATGGTCTGCCCGTTTTCAGTGATGATTTCAGGTTCCAGCTCTTCCAGGGGATTTTTCATCCCTATTACGGCATTAAATCCTGCGGGGGTCTCAGCTTTTATGTAGTCGTATTCATCGGTTGTTCTTATATAGGGAAAATCAAAAACGACTTTATCTTCAGCATCACCGTTCTTAATATTTATCCTGATCTCCCAGTGTCCGTCCATTACGAGAACTATATTTTCCACTGTATACAGACCGTTGCCCTTCTCTACAACAGCCGGGTCTTCAAAGACGCCGTGTCCCATTTCAGGCATCCATGGGGTAACTGTAATATCCGCACCGGTCACATCCATGTCCTTTTTATCATGAATAATAATATCAACAGTATTTACTCCTACTCCCAGTCGTTTATCAGGAATCGACATCTCAACACTGTACAGGCCTTTCTCGGTAACAAGCATCTTGCTGTCAGCTAAATGTTTGGTAAACTTGCCGTGATCATGTGTATAAGGCTGTGTTCCGCCGGAGGCACATCCCGATAAAATCATCATGACAATAATTACAATAATACCCCTCATGATTCCCCCTTCATTCCAAAGATAAAATGGGCAGGCTGAGAGAAATCAATAATACCACAAATTTCACGATAAACCCTCTTTTCGTTTTCATTTTTCCCTCCCTGGTGATACTATTTCGCCCTATTTTAAAAACAGCAGACAATGTATTGTCCGCTCTTCCAAAAAAATGACTCTTTTTTTAAAACAGAGCCGGAAAAATTATGATTTCCAGGTAGAGATACTGTTTATTTTAGGCTATACCTGGTCTGGAGAGAGTGCCATGATTAAAATCATAATATTAAAAAGGTATAAAAGGTATATTTAGATATATAATACCTTGTACAGCTAAATATTTATTTCTCTCTTTTTTCATTCTATGATTACAGTTGACAATGTAAAAAAATTTAACCTACCATATTGAAAATCAGGGAGGTGGACTGAAATAAGAATATCAATAGTCATGCCTGTGCTGAATGAGGCCGAGAATCTTCGCAATACCCTGAGCCAACTCCGTTTAACACCTGATGAAGAATTAATTGTTGCTGACGGCGGCAGCACTGATGAATCTGTATCTATTGGCCGGGAGTTTACCAGCAAGGTTTTTGTAACAGCAGAGGGCAAGGGCAGGGCTCATGCCATGAACTATGGTGCAGGGCGGGCAGAAGGTGATATACTTCTTTTTCTGCACGCTGACTGCGTGCTGCCGGACGGAGCGTTCAGAGTAATACGGGAAACCGTGGGAATCAACGGTGTAGCAGCAGGCGCGTTTGACCTGAGCATTACCTACACCAAAAAGCGTTTCAGGTTGATTGAGGCAGGGGCGAACTTAAGATCCAGGGTAACTTCTATCCCCTATGGTGACCAGGGTATATTTATGAGAAAAGAGCATTTTGACCGTTTGGGGGGGTTTGCTGACATAGCACTGATGGAAGATATCGAGATTTCAAGGAGGCTAAAAGAACTTGGAAAGATAGCCTTTGTTCGGCCGCCCATCAAGACATCTGCCCGGCGCTGGCTAAAAGAAGGTGCTGTTTATACTACATTCCGGGACTGGTTGCTTGCGCTTTCGTATTCGTTTTTAAAGGTATCGCCTGCGATACTTAAACAATATTACAGGGATGTACGGTGAAAAACAGAAATGCCCTCATAATCATTGCAAAGTGTCCTGAAAAGGGCAGGGTCAAGACACGTCTTAAAGGTCCTCTGACCGATAAAAAAGCACTCGAGCTTTACATACACCTTCTGGAAGACACTTTGCAGAGGCTCGGGGCAATTAAAGGAGTTGATTCGCTTATTGCATATGCTCCACAGAGCGCTGAAAAATATTTTTTGCAGTTCGGTTTTAAACTTATCCCCCTGCCAAGGGGAAATCTCGGCGAAAGGATGTTCCATGCCTTCAGAGAGGTCTTTAAGGAGGGGTATGAAAAAGCGGCACTTGTTGGCGTTGACATACCACGGTTAACAGATTCAATTATCTTAAAGGCATTTCAGTTGTTGTCTCATAATGAGGTCGTATTTGGCCCTGCCCGGGATGGCGGCTATTATCTGATAAGCGTGAAGAGACCCGTCAGGGGGCTCTTTGAAGGCGTGCCCTGGTCCTCGGATAGGACCCTGAAAAAGAGCCTGGATAAGGCAGAACAGTTCGGTTACAACGTTGCCTTTACAGAAATGCTCTCTGATATCG
>CAYFYW010000545.1:0-1729 GCA_964347425.1 uncultured Nitrospirales bacterium | reverse complement strand
AAGTGATATTGACTAATATATATAGCTTAATTAAAAAGCCAAACACTTTTTTAAAAAGGAAACGTAAAGTTGTAAAAAAGGTGGCCGAGCTGCCGAAGGATGAACCTTTGGTGAGTTCGGCTTTTTGTTTTAAATAATAATTAAGCAATTTTGACTTAATTTAAACTGGTTTTGAAGTAACTATTGCATGAAACCTCAAGAAACACATATGCGGTTTGGATATAACATTAACAAGAAAAAAGAATGTCATAGGCTTAAAAGAATTACAGTTAGAGGGAAGTATATCTTAATCTATTTCGGATATGAACAATTAAGGTGACATTTTGTCTGCCAGAGTCAGAGGAAATATTGTGATACATTACAACTTTAAGGTGTTAAATGTTAAATATAGTTAAAATGACGATAATTTTGCTGATCATCTTTTTCTGCTTGTCCTCTATTGCATGTTCCAAGGCAGATGATGTAAACAGATTAATTAAAAAGATGGAGGATAAAAACACAAGTGTCCGATGGGAGACAGCATTAGCATTAGGAAAGATTGGCAAACCTGCAGTTGAGCCTTTGATTGATGCACTGAAGGATAAAAACCCAGATGTCCGTGCAGGTGCAGCATCTGCACTGGGAGACATAAAGGATACCCGTGCAGTTGAACCTTTGATTGCCGCTCTGAAGGATAAAATTGCAGATGTTCGATGGATGGCAGTATTGGCACTGGGAGATATAAAGGATACCCGTGCGGTTGAGCCTTTGATTGATGTACTGAAGGATAAAAACTCAGATGTGCGACGGGAGGCAGCATTTGCGTTGGGGAATATAAAGGATACCCGTGCAGTTGAACCTTTGACTAATGCCCTAAAGGATAAAGATGTAGAGATTGTAGCTGGAGCTTATTCCTTTTTTATTAGCAAAGATATATCGGGTTCAGAGGCTGTTCTTATCAAAGCGCTAAATCGACATGGAAATAAATAAATGGCAGGAGCTTTCCTCAATTGTGGTAACCCTCAATTAGAGAAAGCAGGTCGCAAGTGGGGAATTGAGCATGGTTATAAGATTATCACCCTTAACAGCGGTGAAATCGAAGAGAAAGTAGCTGATAAATGATGAAAAAATGGGGACACATCCCATATTTATTGCCATCTATTTACGAAAATATGGGATGTGTCCCTAAATATGCTAATCAGGCTTGACAAGAAAGACTACCTCAATATATATTCAATCAAACGAAAGAGGAATTTAGCATTGATCACAGAGAGAGCTTAAGACTCTTTTCTTAAGGGGAGAAAGAGGTCATTCTGCAAACGCTTCATTATAAGAGTCTGAATGGACTGCGTGCCTTCCGATGCTGGGCAATTCCCTACTTCAATTCACGCATTCATGCCGGCGAATTGCGGCCCGTCCTCTGCTATCTTTTCACAGAATGGCGCTGCAATATCGACTGCCACTACTGCTTCCAGTACAACGACGACCTCCTTGGAATGGATTTAGATACGGCCAAGAGTTCAGTCGACTGGCTAAAGTCTATCGGTTGCCGTGTGATCGCTTTGATGGGCGGCGAACCCCTGATGCGCAAAAACTTTATCATCGAAGTCATACGCTATGGTAGGCAAAACGGTTTTTTCATGTATCTATCCACAAACGGATATCTTATGGACCAGCATTTCATAGACGAGGCCGGACGGGCCGGTGTTACCGCAATAAATCTGGCCGTGGACTGTTTCTACCCCCGCAA
>CAYFYW010000544.1:0-2282 GCA_964347425.1 uncultured Nitrospirales bacterium | reverse complement strand
TGCCTGCCGGCAGGCAGGCTTGAAATTTGGTATTTCATAAGTATTTAGTCTGTTTAAGCCTGTGCCTGCCCCGTTATATGTTTAATATTTTGCGGGGATCTCTGTGGCTAAAAAGATATTTTTGTAAAGCTTAATTAACTCCGTGTGCTCTGTGCTTCACTCTTTTTAGTATCAACACGATTAACCCGCTAGAAAACCAGTTGGAGTTCTAATTCCAACATCACTGTTTAATTTTTACTCCGCCAAAGAGCCAAAAGAATCGGTCTTTCTAATGGGGTTAAATTATATTATCAGCCATCTATAGGTAAGTCAAGATGACCATTTCAGAAAAAGATGATTTGACAAAGTCTGTTGTTTGTCAATAATATTATCAGTACTATTGAGAGGGCTAATCAGGAGAATATCGCAAGAATGAAAATTGTTGACGGGATTGAAAATTTAACTGAAAAGTTCCCCTACCCTGTCCTGACAATCGGGAATTTTGACGGCGTTCACCTCGGCCACCAGACTATCTTCCGAATGCTTTTGGACCGGGCAAAAAAAAAGAAAGGGACATCGATTGTCTTAACATTTGAACCTCACCCCCTCAGAATAATTGCACCTGAAAGATCTCCCAAGATTCTTACACCCTTTAAGGACAAGATGAGTCTTATAAAAACATTCGGTATAGACGTCGTAATATGTGCAAATTTTACGAGCGAATTCGCTCATATTAAAGCAGAAGATTTTGTCAGGGATATTCTTTCAAAAACCATCGGGGTCAAAGAAGTTTTTATCGGTTCAAATTACCTGTTTGGAAGAGGAAGAAAAGGCTCCCCAGAGCTCTTAAAAGAACTTGGCAAGAAATGCGACTTTAAGGTAACAATTGTACCAGAGGTCAAATTAAAGGATGCAATATTAAGCAGCTCTAAAATAAGGGCCCTTATTGCAAAAGGAAAAGTCGGTGACGCTTTAGCCTTTCTTGGAAGGTATTACTCGGTTGAGGGTGTGGTAATTGAAGGGGCAAAAAGAGGGAAAAAACTATTAAATATCCCAACCGCCAATATCTCAACTTCCAATGAACTGCTTCCCGCAGACGGCGTCTATGCTGTTACTGTTGCGTTTGGGAAAAAGGTTTACGGCGGTGCTGCAAACATAGGATGTAACCCAACATTTAGAGATAAAAAATTTAGTTTTGAAGTTCATATCCTCGATTTTGACGGCAAACTCCTTGGAGAAACACTCAGGGTGAATTTTATTAAGAGAATCCGGGATGAGATGAAGTTCTCAAAGGTTGATGACCTTGCCGCTCAGATGAGGAAGGATATTGAAGGTATAAGAGAAATTTTAAGCCTGGGAATCCGAAAGTTCTAAGGTGCGTATACAAAGTAAATCATACCGGAGTAACGTAACTGCAACGACTTCATCTTACCTTGATTTTAATTCTAAATTCTGTACCCCCGGCCCTGTTTAGATCAATCTTCCCGAAGAACTCGCTATCTTCAAAAAAGGCAAGCGTTTTTAAACCGAGGGTCTTCGTATTTCTGAAATCGAGGTCTTCCGATAAACCAATTCCGTTATCACTTACTGATAGTTCAAACCCACTTTTATTGATCGGGTGAAGAGCTATTCTTATTTCACCTTTCTTCCCCTCCGGGAAGGCGTGCCTCAGGGAATTAGAAACAAGCTCGTTGATGATCAATCCGCAGGGAATGGCCGTATCGACTCCGAGGGGAATATCCTTGACATTTATTATGAGTGCAACACTGTCAGTACTCACCCCGCAGGACTGGAACAACTTGGTTACAAGATTCTTAATGTAATCATGAAAATCAACAGACGCAAAGTTTCTGGACTGGTAAAGTATTTTGTGGACAAGCGCCATAGACATTACCCGGTTCTGAAACCCTTTGAATATATCAATATATCGCTTGTCCTCGATGTAATCAGTTTGAATATTGAGCAGACCATAAATGATCTGCAGATTGTTCCTGACCCTGTGATGTATCTCTTTCAGGAGTATCTCTTTTTCTTTGAGAGACGACTTAATCTGCTTCTCCATCCGTTTACGCTCGGCAATTTCAAGTTGAAGTTGTTCATTGGCCTTTATTAGTTCTGAGGTGCGCTCTTTTACTAATTCCTCAAGTTGCAAACGATATTTCTTCAATTCTTCCTCTGACTGTTTGCGTTCGGTAATGTCCCAAAAGATGCCTAATATGCCAACAGTGGTATCTTTTTCACCTTTAACAGGTGTTTTAACCATTTGCACGTATCGTTTTTGACCATCCCGGACATATTCCTCT
>CAYFYW010000543.1:0-5717 GCA_964347425.1 uncultured Nitrospirales bacterium | reverse complement strand
TGAAGATTAGATGTCCTAAAGGACGCAAGAAAATTTATCGCTTCCAGGGAAAGGCATTTCCATGATGGAATCTTATTACAGAGGATGGGAAGGGCCAACAGAATGCGAAGAATGCAGGACAGAACTTTTTGATAATACGCCCCTGTATTTTAATAGGAAAAAGGATTACATATGTCCCAAATGCATGTCATGGTTAAAAGTATTGTCCTTTGTTCTCATGTGGGTGATACTCCTCACTCCATTCCCGGATTTCTCATGGGTATGGATTATAAAAGTCGCAGCCCTGGTCTATATGGCACGTCTCCTTCAGAGTTTTCTGGCGTGCCTGCCCTATTTTCTAAAATTGAAAACGTAATGTCCAATCTTTCAAGTCTCTAACACTGTAGTTGTAAAATCACAATAATATCAATAATATCAGGTGAAAGCGTTGAAAAAGGGGGATAGCGTTATAAGCACCAGAAAAACTATATTAATATTTATTGCGCTTATTTTTTGTGTTTTAATATTTGTATATGCTGAGAAAGATATATCAGCCATGGGCGGTCTAGCTCCACCATTAAGCAAAAACGAAAAACTAAAAATAAAAGGTGCCACGATAGAATATGTAGATGCAAAACTTGCAGAAAATAATAACGTTTACAGGATAGACGATTTAAACGGAGTTTTTGATTATATTCATGATGAAGTGGAACGTACGGGTGGCTTGTATGTCTCTTGTGCAGATGTAAAAGTGGGTAAAGATGTCTATGATATCGATTATTATGTGAAAAAAGAAAACGGTAAATATACTGCTGTAAAAGAAGTATTGCGTAAGTTAAACAGGAAAAAAATAAACAGGATATTATGGGAGAAAAAATAAGAATCCAATCATTTCCAGTATCGTATTCTTTTACCCCAATACCCTTCTATCCATACCCGGTGACCATGCCTGCGTTCCCAATGTCCTGGAAACCAGACAGCTCTTCGCCTGTGTCTTTTCTCCCGGTATCCTTCAAACCATACCCGGTAACCACACCTGTGTTCCCAGTGTGCTGGAACCCGGATTTCGCCATAAACAGGTATTCCCAGGCTTATCCCGAAATATATATTTGGAGATGACCTGTAAATTTCTGCCCGCGATTCGGCCCACCTCCTTTTATTTACTTAGACAACCCCGCAGAGAAAAGGTTTAATAGCGATGGCAATGTCGAGAGCGCTACTGATTTTTTTGTCAATATTCAAGGGCTGATCCCATATTAATTAATTAATTAGTTGTTGACAAAATATTTTCTTTTTCTTATAATTTTGGTTTTGCCGCGTTTAAACCGCAGGGCAGTCCTCGACGTACAAATACCAGTTAGAGGATACATTTTAAACATTATGTAGAAAGGGGGAATAATTATGTCAGGAAAAGCCAAGTCAAAGACCAATGTTGCCGCAAGGGCTGAGGCAAAGAGTATGGCACAGCGATGCAGTATTTGCGGAAACAAGGTCGAAGTTATCCTGTCTGTTTCGCCAACAGGCAAAAAACGCATGAAACGCCTTTGCTGTGAAAACTGATCGGCTGCCTACCGCGCCTGTTCATTAATTTATGTGGGTTGATATACTCGGGAACAAGAGCAAATAACATATAAGCCAATCCTGAATGACCAAAGCACCAAAATATATTTGTTTCAGTCATTGGATCCTGGGCACTGGAATTTGGTCATTGTTATTTCCAGTGAGTTTGCCATCTGCGTAATCTGTGGATTATATTAAGTCTGGTAAATCAGTCGTTGTCTGTCTACGACCTGTTGACCGGTTTTCCAAATACATTATTTGGGTTAAAATGAATCTCCAGAGATAATGTCCATTGATGTAGTGCTCATAATTCTTGGCGGTATATTAATAGTGGCAGGGATTATAGGTTGTATTCTGCCGGTTCTACCCGGTCCACCTGTCAGTTATACCGGCTTATTGCTTTTACAGCTCAGTTCAAAACACCCCTTTACCGCAAGGTTTTTGATTATTTATGGCATATTGACCTTACTGGTAGCTGTTTTTGATTTTGTAATACCCGTTTACGGTACAAAGAGATTTCAAGGATCAAGATATGGCGTATGGGGCAGTGCGCTCGGGTTAATCATTGGGCTGATATTTTTTCCTCCCTTTGGAATTATCATAGGCCTGATTCTGGGTGCATATCTCGGGGAGATCCTCAGCGGTAAAAATATCAGGGAAGCCATAAGACCTGCTTTCGGGTCCTTTCTTGGTTTTTTTGCCAGTACGGTCATAAAATTAGTATTGACAATATTCATGGCATACCACTTTATCATGAATGTGCTCTAAAGATGTCCTCCCCCTGACGATTCAATAATATGTTTTTACGTCCTACCCGATTCACACGTATTTTAACAGGAGACAATTTCATGATGATTATTTTAAAATGAAATAGCGAGCGTATTCCCCCGTAGCTCGGGAACGAGTCGATCCGACCTGCTACGGGATTAGCAAGCGAATGTGAAATAAAGATAGAATTCCTTGCATTTCAAGACTTGCCTGTCGGCAGGCAGGTTCCCCGTCCCGAGTCTTCGGGACTGCAGGGATCTTTAAATTAATTCCATGCGTAATATAAGAAACAGATTGAATCCATCACAGTTTCAGGCGGCAATATCAATGAACGGACCTGTACTGGTAATCGCAGGCGCCGGGTCAGGGAAAACAAGGGTCGTCGAATACCGTGTTTTAAATCTTGTACAGAACAAAATCAAGCCTGACTCAATTCTTCTCTTAACCTTTACAAGGAAAGCGGCCCGCGAAATGATCTCAAGGGCATCAAGACACGACCCGGAATGTAAGCATGTCGAAGGTGGTACGTTCCATTCCTTTGCCTACAAACTCCTGAAGAGGTATTCGAAAACCATCGGGCTTTCCAGCGCCTTTGTTGTTCTGGATGAGGGAGATGCAAAAGAGGCGATTCACCGGTGTGCTGCTAAAATGGGTCTTTACGAAAAGGAGAGGAGATTTCCCAAAAAAGATACCCTGAGGTCGATAATCAGCATGTCAGTAAATAAAAACACTTCCATCGGGGAGATTATAAAAAAGGAATATCCACACTTTATCAATGACATCCCTGATATAGAGAACCTCAGAAAAGAGTATGTAAGATACAAAATCGATAAAAACTACCTGGACTATGACGATTTACTCGTCTATCTCCGTATTCTACTGGAAAATCAGGACATAAATGAAAGGCTTGCCCGCAAGTATCAATATATCATGGTTGATGAATACCAGGACACCAACACCCTTCAAGGCGAAATAACTTACCTTCTCTCTGAAAAGAACAGGAATGTTATGGTGGTCGGTGATGACGCACAGAGCATTTACGGCTTCAGGGGGGCCTCGCACGAGAATATTATGAAATTCTCCGAAAAATTTCCTGAATGTACCATTATCAAGCTGGAAGAAAATTACCGCAGCACACAGGCGGTCCTCGATGTGGCAAATGCAGTTCTGGAAAATATGAAAAACAAATACTCAAAATGCCTCACCTCGGCAAAGAAGCTGACCGGGCAGAAGCCTCAAATCCTGTTTTTCAAGGATTTATACGAAGAGGCGGAGTGGATCGCTCAAAATATAAAAAAGCAGATGGATGAAGGGGTACCGTTAAGCCACCAGTGCGCCTTATTCAGGTCAATGTATCTCTCAATACCCCTTCAGTCAGAACTCGGCAAAAGAAATATCCCCTTCGAGACATACGGGGGATTGAAATTTTACGAGACAGCCCATGTCAAGGACATTATCGCCCATCTTAAGGTGATTGCTAACCCGAAAGATGAAATCGCCTGGAACAGGGTATTCATGCTTATCGAGTGGATAGGTCCAAAGACAGCAGCCAGGATTACTGACGAATGTATCGACCGCGCTTCCATGAAGGACATTTTAGGGCAAGTATTCCCCGGATATACCACAAACTACAAATATTCGGAAAAACTGGCACGGCTGGAAAAAATATTGAAAACGATCAACCGTGAACAATTACCTGTTGGCGAAAAATTCGACGTCACCCTGAAATATTATATCCCGCTCTTAAAGGATAAATATGACGACTGGCATGTGAGACTGAATGATCTTGAGGCCTTGCGGCAGATAGCCGTGAGATATCGTTCGCTTGACAAGCTTTTGGCGGACTTTGCCATAGAACCGCCTGAAAGGGGGGTCTGGAGAGTTGAGCCTGAAACAAAAGAAGAAGAAAAACCTTTAATACTCTCGACAATCCATTCGGCAAAGGGCCTGGAGTGGGATACGGTATTTATCATGGGTCTTGTTGACGGGATACTGCCAATAACGTTTGCCCTGGACAGCGAGGACGAAATTGAGGAAGAGCACAGGTTGTTTTACGTTGCTGTCACAAGGGCAAAAAACAGGCTCTTTCTTTCCCTGCACCACGAGGGAAGCAGGGGCGGTATCACACAGTTCAACAGGATTTCCAGGTTTGTGGATGTACCGAACGTACGGGCTAAACTGGAGATCGAAGATACTGCAAAACCACAGGTACAGGAAATCTCTGACGTGATCATGGAAGAGCGCCCTCCCCTCTATGACAAAAAGTCTCTCCTGGAAAGAATCAACCGGTTTTATAAGTGAACTGACGACTGTTGACTAATGACCATTAATGGTTATTGAGAAAAAAGCGTTTTTTGAGGGGATAAATAGTATTATTGAAGCACAGAAACCCGGGTGACCCTAGTTGTTTCTCCGGGCTCCCTCGGGAATTGTGCTTTGCTCGTCTGCTGTAATGGATTTTATTTTATCCAGGATAAGTTTTAATTCCGTGTTCTCCTTTTCCAGTCTGGATACCTGACGAGACAGATTATCACTCGTCAGCTTTTGTTCTTCATACTGCGTAATTTTTTTCTCAGCTTCTGACAGCTCGGCCCTAACCCGTACCACCATGTTGTTTAACCCGTTGTTATCCAGCTGTGACTTTTGCAATTGTTCTTTCAGCGCCTGCCTGTCTTTTTCAAGTTCTGCTATCTGATTCTTGAGGTTATCACTCAAAGCCATTTGTTCCTTTTCAGCCCTGGTTTTTTCCCGGGCACTGGATAAATCACTTTTTAACTGAGACACCTGTGTCTTCAATTGTTTATTATCCTGCCGGGACTTTTGCAATTGTTCTTTCAGGGCCTTCTCGTCTTTGGAAAGTTCTGTTGCTGCATCAACGTCTGCTTTTGCCTTATCCAGTTTACCTTTGAGTTCCTGATTTTCCTTCTCGATTATCTCCACTTCCTGGGTTATTTTGTTTAACAATTGCCTTAAATTAAGTTTCTTTTCTTTTTTTGTCCCCCAGATGCCATAACCTGCAAGCAAGCCAACCACAAAGGTTACTGCAAAAATTATTACTAATGTCCTGTTAAGCTTCATTTTACACCTCCCTACAAATTTAATACCTTTATACCTTTTCTATTTTTAAATTTCAAGCCCCAAATAGCCCGACAAATGACAAAACGGGGGGGGGCCGTAACATGGGACAGTCTTTGAATGCCAGGAGACATGACTACTTTGGCGCATTGACAAATGCCAAAATGCTGGTACAATTATACTTAAGATAGTTTAGTTTAAGCAGCCACAATCATGTGATGCAAACAGATAACATCAGGGAAAAATAACCAGACTGCCAATGTTGGTGTCTGTGGTTTGCTGGGCCTTTGTATCAAAGCTTCCCGCAGCCCCGAAGAGTCGGGGGAGGGAACCTT
>CAYFYW010000542.1:0-3379 GCA_964347425.1 uncultured Nitrospirales bacterium | reverse complement strand
AGACCTTGAGGATGAGAAACGTGATGGTCAACGGCCCGGGGATCGTCATCCATCCGTTTGGAACAGAAAGGGCGATGACATACATACCCCACCAGAGGGTCACTTCACCGAAATAATTGGGATGCCGCGTGTATGACCAGAGCCCCTGTGTCATGATTTTCCCCTTGCTGGCCGGGTCTTTTTTGTATTTCATAAGCTGATAATCCCCCACCGCCTCAAAAAAGAATCCTGCAAGCCAGATACAGACACCCAGTACAGCGAATATGCCCATTGAAGTCCCCCTGGATATAATGATGAACGTTACCGGCAGAGAGATAATAATCATGAGCAGACCCTGAAGGAGAAAGATCTGAATATAAGCACGAATAACAGCATGCCTTCCCCAGTCTTCCCTCCACTTTCTGTATCGCGGGTCTTCGGGTCTGCCACGGTTTCTCCTGTAGATATGTATTGCCAGCCGCGCTCCCCAAAGGGTGACGAGAACAGCGGCAGCAATTCCCCTTGCCGTGATATTGCCACTCAGAATCAAAGCGGTTGCAGCCGTAAGAATAAACCCGGTTCCCCAGAGGATATCGGCAATATCATTACGTCTTATAACCTGGGCAATAAGAAACCATACTGTCATGTATATTATAATTACAGCTGTTTGGATAATGATGGCATCAAACATAAACGCTATTACCTTTTCATATCAGCCAGTTTCTTACGCTGGTTTTACACCTTACTTTGGACTAAGTTTACGTTCCGGATTATTGAGCAGCATATCCTTCAGATCATCATCAACAGGATTCTCACCGAGCCAGATACGGTAATAGATCGCAGCAAAGTCGTATCCTTTGATCAGGCCGAGGACTTCACCATTCAATGAACGTTCAGTGCCCCTTCCGGGCATGTATGTTAATGAGTTAGCGATCACACTTTTTGACATCTTTATACATGTAATTAATTGTATCTATTTTACCCTTGATTTGTGCCAGGTCGTCAGCAGATGCATTTTTCTCAAGAAGGCCATCTCCTGAATCGACAAACTGTTCTGCCTGCATATCCGTAAGATAATGAAATTCCGTCTTTTTCGGTATATCATCAAGAACATGCTGGTCCTCTGCCTCCGGAGGCAGATACAGGGCAACGACGTATATGTTGAAGAAAAGCCATTTCAGAATGCCCGTTCCCCTGATCTTCAGAACTTCATTGCCAATGGTCACAGCGTCATGAAAATACACACCTTTGATCTGTGCTGCAGGTACAGCAACTGCCCTCGGAATCAAGACGGCAATGATAAGAATGTACGGAATATTTTTTTGCATATCAAGCTGGTATCTTTCTAAAACTATAACAAATATTTAAGGGATCTCAAAGTAACGCAAAACCTCCTATCGTTGTTCTTCACTCTATACTGTTCTGAAAAAAATCGCAAACAACATAATCGTTCAATAAGCATGAGATATAAAAATCAGAATGTTAAAGCAGAGTTAAATCATCACATAAAAGCACTACTTGTTCTTATCAGTGAATGGCAGATCATATCCATGAAAAATTATCAGGACAACTAAGTGTTTCCGTGATAAAATTCTAATAGTTATACTTCAACTATCGAAGAAGGCATCGAGGCAAGAAAGAGCGCTTTTCATGAGGATCATTCATTATGATGATCGATGAACGGGCAAGGCTCATCAAAGAAGGAAAAAAAGGCAGGGGACCAGTTCTTTACTGGATGAGCCGCGACCAGCGGGTGAATGACAACTGGGCCCTGCTCTTTGCCCAGAAGGTGGCCATGGAGTACAAATCTCCGCTCGTTGTTGTTTTCTGCCTGGTTCCGAAATTCCTCGGGGCCACGATCCGGCAGTATGGGTTTATGCTGAGAGGCCTTGAGGAAGTCGAGCAGGGTCTCAAGAAAATAAATATACCTTTTTATCTCCTGAAGGGTCATCCATCTGAGGAGATCGGGTTATTTGCTGTGAAAATGAAGGCATCTGCCCTGGTGACAGACTTCAGCCCCCTGCGAATAAAAAAAACCTGGAATAATGGAGTAGCAAAACATATTGATATACCCTTTTACGAAGTAGATGCCCACAATATAGTTCCCTGCTGGACGGCATCACCTAAGCTGGAATATGCCGCATACACCATTCGCCCCAAGATACACAGATTGCTGCCGACATGTCTTGAAGACTTTCCCCGTATAAGAAAACATCCCTTCAGCCTGAAAGAGAAAGCTGTGAGGACGGAATGGGATAAGCTTCCGTCATTCCTGAAGATTGACAATAGTGTAAAAGAAATCACGTGGTTAAAACCAGGTGAGAGGGCGGCCACAAAATCCTTGCGTAACTTTGTCTCGGACAAGCTATCTTCCTATGATACAATGCGCAATGATCCGACCAACCACGGGCAATCAGATCTTTCTCCCTACCTGCATTTTGGCAATATTTCAGCCCAGAGAGCGGCCCTTGCAGTGCAGATGAGCTCAGTATCGTTACCGAATAAAGAAGCATTCCTTGAAGAACTCATCGTGCGTCGTGAGCTTTCCGACAATTTCTGCTCTTACAATACTCATTATGACAGTTTTGAGGGCTTCCCCCCATGGGCACAGGAAACCCTCAAGAAACATCAGAGAGACCGGCGACCTTATCTGTATAAGCTCGGCCAGTTTGAAGAAGCGGCAACACATGACCCATTATGGAATGCAGCACAGCGGGAAATGGTGATGAGGGGAAAGATGCATGGATACATGAGAATGTACTGGGCAAAAAAGATACTGGAATGGTCGGAATCACCGGAGCAGGCAATAGAAATCGGGATATATCTGAATGACAGGTATTCTCTCGACGGCAGGGACCCGAACGGTTATACGGGCATTGCGTGGAGCATAGGTGGTGTACATGACAGAGCATGGAATGAAAGGCGTGTTTTTGGAAAAGTGAGATATATGAGTTACAAAGGTTGTAAGGGCAAGTTTGATGTTAAAAAGTACATAGATCAGAATTCGTGATATTATTTTTGTATGGAAGACCTTGAATTTGGTTTGTTCACGGTTTACAGTGATTTGAAATCAATCTCTTCTTCAGAAAAGCTTTACCGGAACCCGATTTAAGATAGATTTCAAATCTCTTGGCATCTCGTTCCTCAGAAAAAGCTAAATAGGTCTCTATCACCCAGGGGGCATGTCTCTTACTATAGCCACGATTTTGCGGATCGTTGTGGTGAGCAAGTCGAGACTCTAAGTCCTTTGCATAGCCTATATACGTTGCTCCTGGGTTTCTCGTACTCTTTAAAATATACGTGAAGTACACGTTCTTAAGCCAATTACTCGAAGCCTTGGCGAAGTGTAATGGCGGGCCATGTACCGTACGGTACATGGCGGGGGTGTGTGGGAATCGAA
>CAYFYW010000541.1:0-8189 GCA_964347425.1 uncultured Nitrospirales bacterium | reverse complement strand
GTTACCCGTTACCCGTAACGCATTACTGTTTACTGCCTTCCAGAATAAATAGAGTGCCAGTATCCAGAAAAATATCAGCGGCGAATCAATGGTCATTATTATGCCGTATACAGCAAATAGCGGGGTTATCTGAAACACAACTGCTGCCGCAAATGCCTTTATGTCGGCCCGGGACTCCGGAATCGATTCCGGACTGTCGCTAAAAATCTCCTTTGTCAGTCTGTAAATAAAGAATGAGCCTGCAGCAAGAAAAATGGGAGCAAAGAACCGTACCGCAAAAACGCTGTCTCCCATAAGCCATGTGGTAAATGCTATGAGATAAGCGATTACAGGTCCTTTAGAGTAAAAGCTTAAGTCCAGCCGGCGAGACCATTCCCAGTAATGCGCCTCATCGGGACTAAGGCCGATTGGGCCTGTTGCCAAATAATAATAACGAAAAAAAGTCAAAGCAAGCAGAAAGATATACAACACGGTAGAGTAGGGCTTTGCCTTAAATCTTTCTGAAGACCATTTGTACAAAATGAGCATAATCCCGGCTATAAAACCTCCCCAGAGAGCTCCAGCAATAACATCAGAAGGATAATGTACACCAACATATACCCTTGAGAAGGCAATGAGAAGGGCAATGAACAACATGGGCGGCGCGGTCTTTCTGAAAAAGTGGCTGAAAATTGCGGCTGCTGCAAAGGCATTTACTGAATGATTTGAAGGAAACGAAAAAGACCCGCCGCATCCAATAAGAAGCCTCACGCCATCCCCGTATGAGTCTATTCCGACAAGTTTCTGGCATGGTCTTGGTCTTTCAAAAAGGTGTTTCAAAACATTTGCACTGCCGTCAGCAACAGCAACGGTTATTAAACAGAGCGCAATAACAAAAAGGCATTTTCGCCTGTCTTGAACAAAAGCAGGGACCGCGGCCAGAGCAAACAGTATATGTGCCCTGTCGGTTATAAACGGCATTATTAAATCAAAGATACTGTTCTGCAGGCCATGATTTATAAGGAAAAATAAGGACGTATCCATTGAATAATATAATTAAATAACCAGGCATGAAATTACAAGTTCTCTGCGAGCCATAGGCCAAATAAACTCTAATTATCAATTACTCAACGTTCAAACCTGTAAAAATCATTTGACTCCTTGCTGACTCAAAGCAACCCTTTCAAATTGGTTCTGCAGACTTTTCTAAAAGGGGTGATTATTTACCCGCACAAGATTCGGAAGAACCTAATAAATTCGGCACGTCACTCGTATAAGAAACAAAGTGTGTTATTATGAGCATTATCGAAAAAGAGGGAAACGGATCAGGCGCTAATATAATGGATACTAAAAAACAGGTGTTCCAGAAGGTAATCATCGTTATGCCGGCCTATAACGCTGAGCTGACTCTTGAGAAAACATTTCGTGACATTCCAGAGGGAAGCGTAGATGAAGTAATCCTCACAGACGATGGGAGCACAGACAGAACAGTCGAAATCGCTAAGAAATTGGGAATCATTGTTAATTGCCATGACAAAAACAAGGGGTATGGAGCCAATCAGAAGACATGCTATGACGATGCATTGTTGAGGGGTGCTGACGCAATTATTATGATTCATCCGGATTATCAATATGATCCCCGGGTGATACCCTATGTCTTGGGATTTCTATCTACAGGAATCTGTGATGTTATTGTTGGTTCACGAATTAGAACACGTCGTGAAGCTCTCGAAGGTGGAATGCCCCTGTACAAATACATTAGCAACCGCTTCCTGACAATAATAGAGAATATCATTTTAGGCCAGAATCTTGGGGATTTCCATTCCGGGTTTCGAGCCTATACGAGAGAAGTTTTAGAGACGATTCCCTACAGTCAAAACTCAAATGACTTTGTTTTTGACACAGAATTTCTTGTACAGGCCGTTTTCTTTGGTTTTCGTATTGGTGATATTCCAATTCCTGGTCGTTATTTTGATGAAGCTTCTTCAATTAATTTTGCCAGAAGCATAAAATATGGTGTTCAAACCCTCATGGTCGCGGCAAAGTACGTAATTCAAAAAATCGGATTGTACAATTTCAAGATTTTCCGCTCCTCATCTATAAAAAACCGGGGAGAAAAGCCGTGAGAAAGTCTTTCAGCTATATTTTTTTAATAACTTCGTACAACTCCTCCGGGGTCATTATGCCGCCGCCGGGTCTGCCGTAGAAAGCAACCTCAGCCTTCCCATTGATTGAAAGCCTTATATCCTCAACCATCTGTCCCGTATTCATCTCTATGCAAAGGAATCTCTTCTTACCTTCGCAGACTTTGGCAAGCTCCTCCTCAGGAAATGGGAAAAGTGTAACAGGTCTGAATAATCCCACCTTATATCCTTCATTTCTCAATTGTCTCACTGCTGATGACGCAATCCGTGCGGCAATCCCGTACGCTGCAACGATCAACTCGGCATCATCTCTATAATGGAAGTCATACATTGTTTCTTCCTTTTTCATCCTGTCATATTTTCCCTGCAGCTTCCAGTTCCTCTTTTCCAATTCACCCTCCCCCATAAAGAGAGATTTAATGACATTAGGCTCTCTGCCTCTGCACCCTGTAAGTGCCCAGTCTTTTGGGGGCAGATTTGGTCGTCTATATGGCCTCTGAACCAATGGTTCCATTAACTGTCCCAGTATACCGTCACTGAGAATCATCACAGGATTTCTGTACTCATCTGCCTTATCAAAGGCCTTCATGGTAAGGTCCCACATCTCCTGGAGGTTCCACGGAGCATATACAAGAAGTCTGTAGTCTCCATGCCCTCCGCCTTTGACCGTCTGAAAATAATCAGCCTGGCTCCCCGAGATATTTCCAAGCCCGGGGCCTCCCCTCTGAATATTTGCTATCACAGCGGGCAGCTCTGCTCCTGCAAGATATGATATGCCCTCCAGTTTAAGGCTTATGCCCGGGCTGCTCGAAGAGGTCATTGCCCTGGCCCCTGTTGCGGACGCACCAAATACCATATTTATGGCAGACAGTTCGCTCTCGGACTGAATAAAGACTCCCCCCACTTCAGTCATACGCCACGACATGTATTCAGGAACTTCATTTTGAGGAGTTATCGGGTAACCGGCATAAAATCGACACCCTGCCTGAACAGCGGCCTCTGCCAGGGCTTCATTCCCCTTCATTAGTACATTTGGTAATTTCTTTTCTTCCACAATTTTAATTTTTGATTTTTAACTTTTTATTTTTCTTGTCTTCCCTCCATACCTCAATTGCAATATCAGGACAGACAACTGCACAGAGCCCGCAGCCATTGCACCTGTTAACACCGGCGGCAGAAACCGGAGAATAACCCATGGCGTTAAAAATTTTATCGTAGGCAATCAGTACCTTGGGACAAGCAATTATGCAATAACCACAGCCTTTACATATCTCCTTATCTATGATAATTTTACCCTTCATATTAAAAACAGTCTCTCCCTTTTGATTTGAGCATTGCCCTTGCATGTTCCAATGATACCTCTGAACTGTCGCCGCTGAGCATTCGAGCAATCTCTACAGTCCTTTCTTCTTTTTCTATACTTCTGATTTCAACGGCTGTCCTCTTACCCTTAACCCTTTTTTCAAGCTTGATATGCCTGTCAGCATACGATGCTATCTGCGGCAGATGTGTTATGCACATTACCTGATGAACAGATGAAAGATTCCTCAGCTTCTGGCCTACTGTTTCTGCAGCCATACCGCCGATGCCGGCATCTATTTCATCAAAGATGAGGACAGGTATTTTATCTCCTTTTGCCAGGATGCCCTTAAGTGCCAGCATTACTCTTGATAGTTCTCCGCCCGAGGCGATCTTTGATAACGGCCTGAGCTCCTCACCTATATTAGGCGATATAAGAAAATCCACCCTGTCAATACCCGAGGAATTTAGCTTAAAACCATCCATTGTGTCATCTCCTGATTCGTGAGTTGTCTGAATGATAAATTTTGTATCAGCCATTGAGAGTTGAGAAAGTCCTTTCATCACCTGCTGCTCTAACTTCTTTGAGACAGCCCTTCTCTTTTTTGAAAGCAGTTGTGCCTTTTCCGTTATTGTCTTTTTCAGCTTATCGCGATCTGCCCGGAGAGACTCCAATTTTTCCTCTGAGTGCTGAATGTTATCAAGCTCTTTTACCGCGCCCTCTTTGTAATCGAGAATTTCTTGAATGTTATTCCCGTATTTCCTCTTTAACTTTTTTATAAGCTCAAGCCTTTCCCGAATCTCTTCAAGCCGCTGAGGGTCAAATTCAAGGCTGTCCTTATAATCCCTGAGAAAATATGCGCTCTCCTCGAGCAGGGGAAGTGCTCCTTCTACTGACGCCAGAGCATCAACTGCCCTTATATCAATGCTAGATATCTCTTTAAGAGAGGTAAGTATTTTTGAAAGATTGGTAATACAGGCCGCATCTGAAGAATAAAGAGACTCATAAGCCTGGTTTGCGAGTTCTGATAGACGGCCTGCACTGCCCAAAACTTTCTCATCTTCCAACAGCTCCTCTTCTTCTCCAATTTTCAAGTAAGCCGTGTCAATTTCACTGATCTGAAATCTCAGAAGATCAAGCCGTTGAGCCCTCTCTTTGTCTTTTTCAATAAGCTCAGCTATCTGCTGTTTTACAAGCGCCAATGATTCAGAAAGGCCTTTAAGTTCCTGCCTTTCAGAAAGAAGTCCGCCAAAGGCATCAAGCAATTCAAGCTGATTGTCAGACAGAAGCAGGGATTGATGCTCATACTGCCCGTGAACATCTATAATATTTCTGCTTACCTCCGACAGGGTCTGCACATTGACCATGGAATCATTTATCAATGCCCTGCTTTTCCCCTGGGCAGAAAGAATTCTCTTCATAAGAATACCTTCTGAGATATCAATCCCGATATCCTGTAAAAGCCGGCGGGTTGAGTGATTTAACATGTTGGGTGGAATATCAAAAAAGGCCTGGATAACTGCTTCCTTTTCACCGCTTCTGACAAGATCGCTTGAAGCCCTTTCCCCGAGTGCAAGGCAGAGGGCACTTATAATTATCGATTTCCCTGCACCGGTTTCACCCGTAAGGACATTGAGACCATCCCGAAACTCCACAGCGACATTGTCAATAATAGCGAGGTTTTTAATGCGGAGCTCTCGCAACATTATTATCTGTAAGAAACTTTTTTGACGGGATAAACAGGATTTACAAGATTTATTTCTTTCCCCTTCTTCGAAGAAGGATCGATCTTTCTGCTTTTATCCTGTTTTATCATGTTAACCTAAAAACTGCAATTAAACCCCGTAAAATATTAAATATATTTTTTAAATTTTTTCTCTGAGACCTCTGTGGCAAAAAAGATATTTTCTAAAAATTAATGACTTAGTTATTTCTTAGTGTATTTAATTTTGTCTTGTGGTTTCTAAATGCATTAATCATGTTAATCATATCAAATACAGCTTACCCGGTGCCATAAGCATGAAGCCCCGAAAGCACAAGATTAACTCCAAGATAAGTAAAAATCACAGCTATAAAACCTATAACAGCAAGTATTGCCACCCTCTTGCCTCTCCAGCCCGCTACAAAGCGAGCATGAAGATACAGGGCATAGACAAACCAGGTTATTAAAGACCATGTCTCTTTTGGATCCCAGCTCCAGTACTTGCCCCATGCGCTGTTAGCCCATATTGCTCCCATTATTAATCCGCCAACGGTAAACAGAGGAAACCCTATGGCAATGCTCTTATAGGTAATATCATCGAGCATCTCAGGTGTTATGGAAAGACTGCTCAGGACTTTTTTAAGCTTAATACCGAACTGCCAAACTGCGAGAATAAACGCTGCCGATACAACCCAGCTTACTCCAACTATGCCGCCTGAAGGGCTCCTGAACGTAGCTTTCAGAAAATAGTTTTTTAAAAATTCCTGTCGCTGGGCCGTTGTTAAGCTCAGGAGGTCTGCACCCATGGCGATAAGGACAACCAGAAAAATACCAACTGTAATACTCCAGAAAATATACGTCTTTTCCTTAGTCGATTCTGTCACCATGACCAGATATGCCACTGCTGCCCCAAAAGATACACCGAAGGCAGCATATCCAAGAAAGCTTAAGAGCACATGGAAGAGAAGCCAGTTCGACTGAAGGGCAGGTACTAACGGCTGGATTTCCTTTGTGGTGCCTGATACATCAATAAAAGCCAGGGCAAGGGCAGCAACCGGCAGGATAAATGCACCCAGTGAGCGATTTTTATATCTGAATTCTATTGTCAGATGAATAACTATGAGACACCAGACAAAAAAGACCAGCGACTCATAGAGGTTCCTGAGCGGAGCACTCCTCAAAAGAGATATGATGAGAGTGGATGCAGGGGACGCCTCTACCCACTCATAATAAGAATTCCCCCACCTGATAAGCAGAGCAACGGTCTGATTGAGAAAGCCAAAGACAGTAATAGTGGTCGCAGCTATACCAATAGAATTTTTTCTAAAAGCTACGTAGCTGATATAAGCTACCATGGCTATAAAATAAGATAAATCTGATATGCCGAAAAAGGTGGAACCGCTCATTTTTTTCTCCCCTATATCATTTTATTATACCTGATTTCACGGATGACAGCGTTGCTGTCATCCGTGAAATCAGACATGCCTCTTTTTATCAGGATGCCCCCCCGCTATTGATTGTGACACCCTTGATAATATTTTCTCTATTTCCCTTTCAAAAGAGAGCCTGTTTTTACTGGCAGAACCGCCGACAGATATTCTGACAGAATTTCTCTGTCTGGAAGATTCAGGGGTAAGTCTTATCCATATCTTTTTGTGGCTCATGAAAAATGATGCATAGAGCCCGAGTGTCATAACAATAGAGGCAGTATAAATAAACCCGACCCCGGGGTCTTTTGAAACCTGAAGACCTGTGTATTCTACTCCCCAGTAATCCTCGAATTTAATCCGGGTCCCATCCGGCAAAACTCCTGTCTCAGGATATCGTCTCAGGACCCACCCCGTAAATTTTCTCTGACCCGGTTTCTCGAACTCTATAGCTACCGCTGGATTAACCATTTGCTCTGAATAGGTTTTTAGAGCACCGGTATACGGGTCCCGTGTAAGAGCAGGAGAAAAGTCGACAATAGTTCCTTTCATATCCGTGCCAGAAATCTCAAAAGTCTCATTAAAGACAAGCCGCAGATCTCTTTCACCCCCATCTTTTGAGCTAATCTTCAACAAAAATACTCCCACTGCATTTGGCGTCATGCCATAGCTTGATTGAAAAAAAGTAATGCCTTTGTATTTAAGGGGGCTATTAACCTCTATCACCTTTTTCAAGACCTCTCTGCCGTCATCTATTACTACAAGTTCACTTTTGAATTCCTGGGGCGTATCTGTCTGACCGTAATATTCGGTGTTATACCAGTTGCACTTTATAGCAAAACCAAGGGGTATGGCTTCTATTTTTTCCCCTTTTCTCGCATAAAGAACAGTTGAGTATTCTCCTTCACCGAGATTCAAATATCCGCCAAAACCGAACCGTGCACCAACTATCGCACCTGCAAATATCAGAATAATACTCAGGTGTACTATATAAACCCCAAACCGTGTATATTTACCTTTCTGCGAATATAGTTGAACAGAACCCTCTTCAGATGTTTCAAAAACACGGAACCTCGATGCTCTAAGGTTGTTTAACATCTCATCTTTTGCAACCTTCAAGCCCGTCTTCAGTTTAAGTTCCCGTTTTATGGGAAGCGATTTAATGGCGTTCTCTCCTATCGGTCTCATCGGGCTATTAACAAGGCGTAATGTCTTGGGAAACCTCTCAAGCGAACACACTATAAGATTGATGCTGAAAAGGATAAGAAGGCCTATGAACCACCATGAATGATACATATCCATAAAACCAAGTTTTACGAATATGTTGTAAACCGTTGGAGCTGTTGAGTCACCGAAAAACTTGGCAAGAAGTTTTATATTAGTAGCAGGTTCAGCCCGCTGTTCAACGATGGTCCCCACGATTGACGTCAGCGTTAATATAATTAGTAAGACAATGGCAAGCTTAACCGAAGCAAAAAATTTCCAGATTCTGTCAAAAAAATTAGATGGCAAACTGCTTCCTGATTCAGTGTTTTCTTTATTCGCCAAAGTTTTCTCCTAAAACACTATTTTATATACTTTCGTTTTATTGATTACACGCCCGCCTGCCTCAGGCAGGGATTTTGTAAAACGATTAC
>CAYFYW010000540.1:0-2897 GCA_964347425.1 uncultured Nitrospirales bacterium | reverse complement strand
TAGGACCGGTTATTGCCCCGGTTTCCATCTCATTTCTGATGATTGTCTTTAGTCTCTTTATTATTCATTCATTTTATAAAGATCATGATTTTAAACCTGTTTTAACCTCAAAAATCCTTGTATCGGCTGGAACAGGGCTCATACTTTTCTCCTTTATGCATGATATTGATGCAACTCTTCACCAGCATCCTCCCCAACCCTACTTGTATGGACTCCTTTTTATTGGAGAATTTTTCTATGTGGCGGCTTTTTTAATTTCATACTTAAAAACCACAAAAAAACTACGCAATATTAAAATATTTGCCACAGACTGACACAGACTCAAGAAAGGATAAACAGGACTTTGGCAGGCGGGTATTCGGAATTTGCCTGCCTGCCGGCAAGGCAGGGATTTTAATGTAGTCAGAAAAAGTCAGTGGCTGAAATTGTGAAAAAAATCTACACCCTTGGTACAGGACGCAGGCGCTTAGAAGATTTCGTTGAAATAATAAACAGCTACAGCATTGAGGTGATCATTGACGTACGGAGTCTTCCTACCAGCAGGCTCAATCATTTCAGAAAGACCAATCTTGAATCCGCGCTGAGGAAAGAGTTGTTTGAATACCACTATCTCGGAAAGGAACTCGGGGGGTTCAGAAGAGGTGGATATGATAACTACACTCGCTCTGAAGAGTTTCAATATGGTATAGACGCCCTGGAGGCGATTGCATCTCAAAAGATCTGTGCTGTTATCTGCGCCGAACATTTCCCGTGGAAATGCCACCGGCGCTTCATAGCCCGGGCACTGCAGAGACAAGGATGGGTCGTTGAACATATAATAGACAAGGGAAAGGTATGGGTACCGAAGTAAAAGGGTTATGTTATCAATCACTTAAAGTTTTGCGGCTCTTGTGTAGGCAGTGATATAATACGGACATATGATTAAGAATGCGAAGATCCTTGAGGAATTTGAGCGACAACAAATTAAGAAAGAAAAAGCGGATTATTTGAAATCTCTTAAGATATTCGAGGCTCTTTGGAACGAAGGCGTAAGCCTTGGTAGTCTTCCCTTAAAAAATGCTCTTGAGGATATAGAGACCGATATTAGAATAGCGAGGGTATTGAATTCGAAAAATGTTTGAAAAACTCATCTCCACACTAGCACTGCTCCTTTCTGACAATAAAATTCCATATATGATTATCGGGGGGCAGGCGGTACTTCTTTACGGTATCCCAAGACTAACCAAGGATATAGATATTACTTTGGGAGTTTCTCCTGAGCGTATTGATGATATCGTGAAGATCTGCCACTCGGCGAAACTTGAGATCCTTCCGCAAGACTATAAAGACTTTGTTAATAAAACATTTGTGCTTCCTGCAAAGGATAAAACCACAGAAATAAGGGTAGGTTTTATATTCTCTCTTACTCCATACGAGCAGCATGCCATAGGAAAGTCAATAACAGTAACAGTAGCCAATAGATCAGTAAATTTTGCTGCTGTCGAAGATGTTATAATCCATAAGATTATTGCCGGAAGACCCAGAGATATTGAAGATGTTAAGAACATAATCGTGAAAAATCCCAAGATCGATTTTCAATACATAAGAAAATGGCTTTCTGAATTTGATAAAACTGGCGAAAAAGATCATTTTACAGACTCTTTCAACCAAGTTTTGGAAAATATAAACAAATAATCCTTATTTGATTTTCATTCGTTAGTATCTGTGTCATCATTATTTCTAATCCGGGTAAGCAGGTCTAATAAGATTAGACCAGGAGGTAATCATGGCGGCAATAAAGAGCAGCGAGAAGAATCCGGTACCGGGAATTGATTATTCAGAGATTCGTATCCCTGATGAACGTAATTTGGGGACAGGTACATTTACTACAGTACTTGAACCGAAAGCAATGGTTAAAATGAGCCCGATTATTAGTTCAATTGAGAACAAGCCTGTATTTAAGTTAATAGTTAATATCTTTTTTTCTGAAAAAGAGGTTACAGCCCTGCTCGGAAAGGCTGACGATACCCCCGCCCTCTCCCGCATCGTCTTTAAACTTCCTGATGAAATTGATCCGTCAGGCACACACAGATTTAAGGTGATTTTTAAAGACTGGAAAATAAAAGAACTGAAGATGAACAGAGCCAAACTGGAAAAACGAAATTAACCCTGAGCACGCCGCCTACTTCTTTCTCAGCGCCTCTTCAACCGTCTTAATAGCGCAGAATTCACCGCACATGCTGCAGACATCTGACTCCGCCGGTGGAACCTCTGAGCGCCATTTTTTCACCTTTTCGGGGTCTGAGCACAGGGCGATCTGCCCGTTCCAGTCAAGCGCCTTCCTCCTCTTTGCCATGGCTATGTCAATATCAATAGCGCCTTTAACGCCCTTTGCAATATCAGCCGCATGCGCTGCAATTTTTGATGCAATAACCCCTTCTTTTACATCTTCTGCGTTTGGAAGTCTTATATGTTCAGACGGTGTCACGTAACAGAGAAAATCAGCACCGGAAGCTCCGGCAACAGCGCCGCCGATCGCTGCGGCAATATGGTCATAGCCCATTGCAATATCGGTTACAAGAGGACCAAGGACATAAAAAGGTGCACCCCTGCATATCTCTTTCTGCATTTTTATATTAAGCTCAACCTGATTAAGAGGCACATGTCCGGGTCCTTCTATAATAACCTGCACCCCTTTTTCAACCGCCTTATCCCTTAACTCTCCAAGTGTCAAAAGCTCATCCATCTGGGTCCTGTCGGTCGCATCAGCAAGACATCCGGGCCGTGCGCCATCACCAAGGCTTAAGGTAAGGTCGTATTTCCTCGCTATCTCGAGAAGCCTGTCATAACAGTCATAAAGTGGTGTTTCCCTTTCATTATATATCATCCACCCAAGCAGAAACGCGCCTCCTCTGCCT
>CAYFYW010000539.1:0-2448 GCA_964347425.1 uncultured Nitrospirales bacterium | reverse complement strand
AAGCATTATTATGGTATTTATCAGAAAATGCAAAAGCAGGGAATTCCTTTTGAAGAAGTGTACGACGTCTTTGCTCTGAGAATAATTACTGATACAAAGGCCAACTGTTACGGCATCCTGGGCCTTATCCATTCACTCTGGACCCCGGTGCCGGGAAGATTTAAAGATTATATAGGTGCACCTAAATCAAATATGTATCAATCGCTGCATACGACAGTTATCGGGCCAAAGGGGGAAAAAATTGAATTTCAGATCAGGACCAGTGAGATGAACGAAATTGCGGAAGAGGGCATTGCTGCCCACTGGAAGTATAAAGAACATCATCCCCTCAATGAAAGAGAGGATAAATACTTCTCCTGGCTGAGAGAACTCATACAGTCCCAGAACGATTTGCCCGATGCCAAAGAGTTCCTTGAAGCAGTAAAGGGCAACATATTCCCGGACGTAGTTTACGTATTTACTCCAAGAGGTGATGTAATAGAACTCGTTCAAGATTCAACACCCGTCGACTTCGCTTATAATATACACACTGAAATAGGGCATCAGTGCACCGGGGCTAAAGTCAACGGGAAAATCGTACCCCTGAAATATAAATTGAAAAGCGGGGATACTGTTGAAATAATTTCATCTCAGGGACACAAACCGAGCAGGGATTGGCTAAAATTTGTAAAAACGCAGAAGGCAAAATCAAGGATAAAACAATGGGTCAAAGTAGAAGAACGTAAAAAGGGTCTGGAACTCGGCAGAGAACTCATAGAGAAAGAACTGAGAAAACGCGGGTTGAGCCCTTCGATGCTAAAATCCAAGGAAATCCTTGATGCAGCCAAATCTTATAAAATACGAAACTCCGAGGATCTGCTGGTTGCTATCGGTTATGGTAAACTCTCGGCACACCAGATTCTGAACAAAGCATTTTCTGGACCAGAAACTCTTGAAAAACAGCCGGTAAAAAAAGAACGCCGTAAGGTAGTAGAGGAAAAGGGGATAAAAATGAAAGGTGTTGACAATATTATGTTTCATCGCTCCAAATGCTGCTTCCCTCTTCCAGGTGAACAGGTTATGGGCTTTGTCACAAGAGGCAAAGGGGTTTCAATACATACTATAAACTGCCCTAATCTTGAATCTCTCGCAATTGACAGGGACCGCCTTATAGATGTTGAGTGGGTTGTAAATGGAAATGCTGATACGAGCTATGCTGTCAAGATTTCAGTAAATACGGTTGACAAAACAGGTGTTCTTGCTGACTTAAGCGCTGTTCTTTCAGTAAATAACATTAATATCAATCACTTAGATGCGTCTGCTACCAGTGATAAGCACGCTCATTTTAACTTTATCCTGGATATCAAAAATAAGGCGCAGCTGAATGAAATCTTCAAGAAACTGTTACAGATAAATGGTGTGCTTGAGGTTAAAAGAGTCTAGCAGCATCTTTGATTTTTATAAGTCCAGTTTCTGTTACATGCAAAGTAAATAATATCTTGATTTCATATTTGTCCAAAATAAAGTATTTTATGATTGTTTTGGACGGTAGTGCCTTGATTTAATAATTTAAACGATACAGATGCGTGGTAAATCTTCTCTATACTACGATATATTTGAGAGCCCTATAGGTTCGCTCTATCTCATTTTCTCCAAGAATGTACTTGCAGGAATTTCTTTTAAAAAGCCCATTCAAATAGCGTTTAAAAAGGGATCCGCTCCTGAGAGTTTCAGAAAAGAGCTTAACGGTTATTTTCGGGGATTAAACAGTGGCTTCAGTCAGAAAATAAAATTTCTTGAAGGCTCTGATTTCGAGAAAAAAGTATGGTCCTGTCTCAAAGGGATACCGTTCGGCAGGATGAGAACATATAAGTGGATTGCTGAAAAAATCGGAAATCCATCGGCAGCAAGGGCAGTTGGACAGGCCCTATCAAAAAATCCGATTCCCATAGTTGTCCCCTGTCACAGGATTATAGAATCAGACGGCTCCATAGGAGGCTACTCGTCAGGGGTAAATATCAAGAGAAGATTGCTTGAGCTGGAGTACTACTCAGAAACTAACAAAAAAGATTAATCCTGCCCGACCATAACCAGGACAAGATTGCATTCAAACACATTGCCACCAATGCTCTTGAGGGCCTGTTCGTATGCCTTGCGGATTTTTTTTGATTTTATATTCAGGAGAAGGCCAATGTTAACACAGGTTTTATACAGTGAAATAGATTCTATATTGATTACTTTGACAGAATCCAGCCTGTCTTTATACTTTTCATAAAAAGCCGACATCTGTTGTTTTCCTTTAAGGTACTCAGTTTGTAAATGCTCGACAAAAGGAGTAATGGAAAGTGTATTCTTATGCACTTTAAAATCTTCCCTAATGATAATCAATTTTTTATCAAGATTTTTAATTCTGAAACTGTTTTCACTAATTTCAACAAAAACATCGTAAAATGTTTCTTTAAGAGTATC
>CAYFYW010000538.1:0-2348 GCA_964347425.1 uncultured Nitrospirales bacterium | reverse complement strand
TTGTGTTTTCTTATGATTACTCCATAACTGATTATGACTACCAGGATCTGTGGTTAAAAGTAGTTGATTTGACGGATGGAGAGGATCTCTTTTTTGAAACACTCGAAAGTGGCTCAAATGATCTTTATATTAATACTCAGCTTGGGCATGAAATCAATGTCGAATTGAGTACGTATGCGAGAGCTTTCGCTGATGATGCTGATGAATATTCTTCGAGCAGCTTTTCATTCTCTTATGATACAGCTGAAGTCACTGAACCCCCCCCGTGTTTTCCTCCCGTAAGGATTGCAGGTGCAACACCCACATACTATTCTACACTCCAGTCTGCTTATGATAATGCAGTAGACGGGGATATCATCCAGAGCCAAGCAGAAGTTTTTTATGAAGACCTTTACATTGACCTTAACAAATCAGTAACTGTTGAGGGTGGTTATGACTGCTATTATTCAACCATTAATGGGAGCACAGAACTAAATGGTACAATGACAATAAACGATGGAACATTGACAACTGAGAACCTTATTCTGGAGTAACAGTATTGGAATTATGTGCTTATCAATCTCTGTTTTCAGCAATATTATCAATTTCCCGTAATCCTTAATATTTTATTTAGCTGACATTATTTAGTAGTATGTGTTATCATTAATATACTTCCTCCAAAGTCAGCGTTTAACTCAAAAACTGCAATTAGCCACAGAGGACACAGAGGTCTCAGAGAAATAATTTAAAAAATAAACTTACATATCTCTGTGTTTTCTGTGATCTCTGTGGCAAAAAAGATATTTTTATAAAAATTAATGAATTACTTATTTTTTAGTTATATTTAGTTTTACCTCTGTGCTCTCTGTGGTTTTCTAAATACATAATTTGGGTTAATTTGCTCCGCCAAAGATTGTAGATTAAAACAGGTAATCCATGTTTGATCGAGAATAATTGTAATGCAACAGAAAGCTCCAGAATTTTTTTTACTCGAATTTCATATAATGTATTAATTATATTTCTGAATAATCCGGAGGGAAATGAAGCAAAAGATACTGAATACATTTAAGCTGGGAATGGGATTGTCAATTAGTGCGTTCTTTCTGTATCTTGCCTTTCGTCAGGTAGATTCACATAAGCTGGCAGAAGAGCTTAAGAATTCCAATGTTGCTATTCTAATACCTGCGGTTTTAGCCCTGTTCATAAGTCATTGGTTTAGGGCAGTAAGGCACCGATATCTTCTGGCACCTATCAAGCAGATAGAAGACAGGTCACTGTTTTCTGCCCTTATGATTGGTTATATGGCGAATACTTTTCTGCCTGCCCATCTGGGAGAGCTGCTGCGGGCATACGTAATTGGAAAGAAGGAAAAAATATCAGGGAGTTCAACCCTTGCCACCATTGCCGTAGAGCGAATTATAGACGTAGTGTCTCTTCTCATCATTATGGGACTGGTTTTTATGGTTTATCCTTTCCCTGGCATTATTAAGCTCAGTGCTTATTTGACGTTCGCCTTTGTTGTGGTAATAGTAGGATTTTTGGCTTTCTTGAAAATCAAGCCCAGACAGACAAATACTATTGTTGAGATCATCATTAAGCCATTCCCAAGAAAGATAGGAGACAAAATATTAAGACTCTTTGGGTCTTTTAGAGAGGGTGTTGTTGCTCTTGAAGATAGACAAAGTTATCTTATCGTTTTCATCCTGTCAATCTTAATCTGGATGTGTTATGCAGTGGTTTTTGCAGCAGGATTCCAGGCCTTCAATTTTATGGAGACATATAATATTCCCTTAGGTGCAAGCTTTGTCGTCCTGGTCATTACTACTATTAGTATTGTGGTACCTTCATCGCCGGGATACGTTGGCACATATCACTGGCTCTGCATGATTTCCCTGAGTCTGTTTGCCGTACCGGAAAGCCCGGCTCTTGGTTATGCCATCGTTATACATGCGGTCAATATGCTGCCTGTTGCCCTGGTGGGAGTTGCTTTTTCACTGAAGGAAGGAATAAAGATCTCAAAGATAGGAAGGCAGTTGGACGCGGTGACGGATAGATTCGACACCTAAATCAGGAGCTGTATTTAACAATTTTAACTCCATATTTTTTTCGAACTCCCTTTATTTTACCGCATGAATAATCACCCTCGGGGCATGGGGCGTAAAGACATCCAGGACCCGCTTTATGAAATATTGTAGGAGCTATTTTTTTTACAAGCTCCAGCATTTTCTCTGCCATTTGTCTTACCTCCCACTGGGCGCGGTTACAGCATCTCTGCCTGAAAAAATGTAAAAGTTCTCTCGCGTTCATCGTGACCATTATTTTCGTTTCAGCTGCATTGGGAAGGACGAAGCGGGCATCCTGATTAGCCG
>CAYFYW010000537.1:0-3151 GCA_964347425.1 uncultured Nitrospirales bacterium | reverse complement strand
TATACGTCTATTACAGGAAAAACAACAGTTAACGGTACATTATCAATCATTGATGGAAAACTTATAATAGACCATGGACAAATTGAAATAGGAGATTCTCCGCAGTAACGGATCAGGATGCAGTGCCCCATTTTTCAAAATACAAGCCGATGGGGGGACTCGAACCCCCGACCAACTGATTACGAATCAATTGCTCTGCCACTGAGCTACATCGGCTAATTAGAGAATACCTGATACCGAATATAAGTTACAAGTTTATCAGGTTAACGAACCATTACTCCCCTGCCGTTTCAAAATAACACAACAGATAATGAAAATGATTTTAAGTAGTTTTTTACCGGGAAAATTGTGTATTATATTTATCGCTTCTGATTTTGACGAATCGGCATCAAGAAACTATACTTTAATTTTCGCTACGCAGCGTAAAAAAAGAAGGCAGATGCGCTGAAAATAAATTCTCAAGAGGATGGTGGTGATATGAATATAAAAATAAAAAATAAGAAACTCAATAACTGGATTAAAGAGGTGGCAGATATGTGCCAGCCTGATGATATTTACGTATGCAACGGGAGCAGGGAAGAATATGACCTCATGATGAAAAGGTTGCTGGACCACGGCAGTGCAATTCCTCTCAAAAAGCGGCCCAACAGCTATCTTTTCCGTTCCGATCCGAGCGATGTTGCCCGTGTTGAAGACCGTACATTTATAAGCACACCTTCACAGGATGAGGCAGGGCCTACAAATAACTGGATCGACCCGGCTGAACTGAAAGGAACCATGAAAGGCTTTTACAAAGGCTGCATGAAGGGCCGTACAATGTATGTAATCCCTTTTTCCATGGGGCCTATAGGTTCTCCCATATCTAAGATAGGGGTAGAAATTAGCGACAGTGCGTATGTGGTCTGTAACATGCATATCATGACCCGAATCGATCCCCGTGTGCTGGAACTGCTTTCCACGGACGGCGATTTTATCCCATGCCTGCATTCAATAGGCGCCCCTTTAAGCGAGGGACAGAAGGATGTCCTTTGGCCATGCGCTCCCATAGAGAGCAAATATATAAGTCATTTTCCCGAGGAAAATCTGATCTGGTCATATGGTTCCGGTTACGGCGGCAATGCCCTGCTCGGCAAGAAGTGCCTGGCGCTGCGTATAGCCTCTGCAATAGCCAGGAGAGAAGGCTGGATGGCAGAACATATGCTCATCCTGCGCCTGACTAATCCGGATGGCAGACAGTTCCACATTGCTGCTGCATTTCCTTCTGCCTGCGGCAAGACCAACCTGGCCATGATGCGTCCTTCTATTGAAGGCTGGGAATGTGAATGCATCGGCGATGACATAGCATGGATGAAGATCGGGGAGGACGGACGCCTTTATGCCATTAATCCTGAAAGCGGTTTTTTTGGCGTAGCCCCCGGGACATCATATGAAACTAATCCCATGGCAATGGATACCCTCAGAGAAGATGTTATTTTCACCAACTGCGCCCTTACGGACGAAGGCGATGTCTGGTGGGAGGGCATGACCGAAGACGAACCATCACATGCCATTGACTGGAAGGGCAATGATTGGACCCCTGACAGCAAAGCGGATGCAGCACATCCGAATGCGCGCTTTACAGCACCTGCGTCAAAGTGCCCTGTTATCTGTAAGGACTGGGAAAAACCGGAGGGAGTTCCTATTGACATATTCATATTCGGAGGTCGCAGAAGCAGCGTTGTGCCTCTGGTCTATGAGTCATTCAATTGGGATCACGGGGTATTTCTCGGCTCTACAGCAGCATCTGAGACGACCGCCGCCAATATTGGTGCGGTTGGAAACCTGAGAAGAGACCCTTTTGCCATGAAGCCTTTCTGTGGATACAATATGGGCGACTATTTCCAGCACTGGCTCGACATGGGCGGCAGGCTCGGCAAAAAGGCGCCGAGGATTTTTTACGTTAACTGGTTCAGAAAGAGCGAGGACGGCAAATTCCTGTGGCCCGGGTTCAGCGACAACAGCAGGGTGCTTAAATGGATGTGCGATCGCGTTGACGGCAGGGCAGACGCCCAGAAATCACCTATTGGTTTACTCCCGAAACAGGGGGACCTGGATCTTAAAGGTATAAACATACCCTCTGAGGACGTGAAAGAGCTGATGAAAGTGGATCCCGAAGAGTGGAAAGCTGAGATACCCGACATCGAGCACCATTTCGCTTTGTTCGGCAATCGTCTGCCGGAAACGTTGAGAAGTCAGCTTAAGGAGTTTGTATCACGCCTGGATAGAGCAAGTTCATCTCTATAAAGAAGGAGATTACATAGAGCAGAACCTCGTTTCACAGATCCGCCCGTAGTCGGGTATTGACTTTGGACTTACCCTGAAGTTGCCATCACATTGCTTCACATGGATACTCACGGTGCACGGCAAATTAGTGAAGAGTGAGAGAAATAAGATCGAACCATCACTCTATTGCCATCCAGACTCGCCGATTAAAGTTAATTTGTGCACTAATGAGATTGAACCACTCTTGTACAAAAAATATTCATGTGGAGGCTGAACACCTCATAAACACAATGAATCGATCAGAGATTCGCCGGGGCGAACTGTTTTTTTGAATGTCAAACCTCCTTCTGATGAAAGACGTATCAGGAAATAGCTGTCTGTCGGGATTCCCATAAATAAATGCTGCTTATATATAAGAGGTGTCGTCATTGCGTTTCTCAGGCATTCAGCCCCCCTTTTTGTTGTCATTTGGGCGGTAATGAGATTGAACTTTTTTTCACTTATGACTTATTGTAAGGATTATGTCTAAGAAAACACTTGTTAATGTTTTGGGGATCGTGTATGTCCATACCAAAACGAGCGATGGCGGCGATCTGTACCTGACGCGATTTGCCGAATCGTTTCAGAAACACCTTGCTATAGAAAACTGGTATGAAAGGGATTGGTTCAACAAACATAAGACAAGGCTTGAAGGTACCAGTTCTGTTTACAGGGTTCCGACAAAGGAGGTTGAGGGTAAAAGTCTTGACCTGGTCGTCAAAAACTCGCGGGTCGGAGAGGATGTCCCGATAGACACCCATACTCTTCAGGAATTTTGTGACGCTGAGTTTAACAGCCCCTGGGAGGAATTTGCCTTGAATGAGGAGCTGCGGGAGGGTAGTTATGGCAT
>CAYFYW010000536.1:0-2663 GCA_964347425.1 uncultured Nitrospirales bacterium | reverse complement strand
TCAAGTTTACAACCTGACCACTGCGATTTTTTGACTGGCATTCCAGACGAAATACTTTGAAAGCCTGTTTTTTATCAATGGTTTCTATAAGTGGTTCAAGACATTTTCCCTGGCACTGTTTTGGTAAATATCTGAACGATTTCCCTATGGTATCACGCGTAAATCCACATATATTCTGTGTCGACTCATTCATCTCAAGCAACGATAAATTTTTATCTACCATTATGATTGCATCATTGATATTTCTGAAAATAGTCTCAAGGTTTGATCGGTACGTCTCTTTTTCATCAACTAATTTTTTATATTGTAAGGCCATATTCGTTACATGTAACAATGTTTCTTTTCGCACCGGTTTGGGAATGTAGTCGAATGCTCCAAGACGGACAGCCTCAGATGCAGTCTTAATATTAGGATATCCCGTGATCATAACAACCGGACAGTTCATGTTTCTTTCTCTTATCTCTCGCAAGATATCTATTCCTGTCTTTCCTTCCAGGATGACATCTGCAAATATCACATCGAAATCAGTTTCCGAAATGATCGTCAGAGCTTCATCAAAGTTTCCAGCCGTAAATACCGCATGGTTTTTATCTGAAAGGAATTTTTTAAAGGTAAACCTTATACCTTCCTCATCATCGATTATTAGAATTTTTGCATTCATACGTCCACCTTATTCGCTGACCGGTATCTGGATGATAATATTGGTAAATTCTCCCTCTACACTATCGATTAAAAGTTTGCCGCCGTGTTCACTGATAATGCCATGGCTGATGCTTAAACCCAGGCCAGTTCCCATAACACTGGATTTGGTTGAGAAAAAAGGATCTACCACCTTGTCCAGTATATGGTCAGGAATTCCGGTGCCCCAATCATGAAAAGTGATTACTACATGAGGGGACCCGTCAATTATAGCTTTATCACACATGATTTTAAGGATCTTATCTTTATGGTCTCCTGGATATTTTTGATTCAGGGCAAATCGTGAATTGCTTATAAGATTTAAAAAGACCTGTTGGATCTGTTGGGGGTGCACAATTAGCTCAGGCAAATCAGGGGGTATGTCTACCCTTAGCTTAATCCCTTCCTTGTTGATTTGTGAATTTATTAAAGAAATTGTATCTGATAGTATTTCATGAAGTTTGACGTAGACCTTTTCTTCTGTTCTTAATCGGGCAAATGAGAGAAGGCTCCTTACTATAATGGCAATGCGGTCTCCGTCTTTTATTATTCGTTCGACGATGCCAGTATCTCTTTTTTCTTTTTCGTATTCATCGAACAAAATCTGAGCGTAATTGATTATATTATTTATCGGGTTGTTGATTTCGTGAGCCACACCAGCGGCCAATTCTCCGAGAGATGCCAGATGTCTTGTACGTGTAGCTTCAGCCTCAAGGTTTAGTTTTTCAGTAATGTCACTTGACACCTCTATAACGTTCTTAACTTTCCCGGACTCATCTTTTATGGGAAATGCCCTGATATCCAATAGCCTGCCTTTGTGATTTGAGATCTGAGTGTGCTCTGCTTTACCCGAAAGAAAGCTCCTTGTTGCTGGACAGTTTTCACATGGAGACCTGGAATCGCAGCATATCTTGTAGCAATGCTGCTTTGTCAATTTCTTGATTGTATTACCAAATGCTGCGGCAGCCGCTTTATTGGCCCACATGATTTTCAGATCAGAAGACAGCAGGACCAGGTTGTCTGTAATAGCGTCCAGAAGGACATGGAATTCCTGCGAAAGCCTTTTGAATTTGCCTTCACTTTCTCGTAACGCCTTTTCAGCCAGCTTACGTTCATGAATCTCAACCTGCAGCTCTTCATTGGTTTTTTCCAAGGCTGCAGTCCGGTGCTTAACACGAAGTTCTAATTCATCTTTAGCTTTTTGAATCTCTTCCTCTGCCCGCTTGCGTTCAGATACGTCTCTGACAATATGGACCAGTCCTATCAACTCGTTATAGCTGTCAAACTGGGGCATGGACCTTATTTCTATGTACATATTTAAATGAGGCTCAAATATCTCAAAATTGGCAGGCTTGCCTGTCTTAAGACAATTACAACTGGGACACCCCGCGGGAGGACAATCCATTCCATGGTAAAACTTGAAACATTTAAATACCTTATTAAAACTTAAAGGTGGCAACTTAAGATACGTTTTAGCAGCCTTGTTAGCATATATGATATTGAAATCCTTGTCATGAATAGTAATCATGTCTGTAATCGCATTAAATGTGTCTTCCCAATTGTACTTCCACTGATTAAGTAGCTCTTCTATTTGTTTACGCTTCGTGATCCTGCTGAGGACAATTTGTACAGCGGGTTTGTTCCGGAAAGTGAGAGGAGTTGCAACGGTTTCAACGTTGATCTTGGTGCCATCAGTCCGAACGAGCTTCTCTTCAAAAGAAAGACCTTTGCCGTCATTTCCTTTTATCTTTTGAAATCGTTTCCTGGTGATATCCTTACGGTTAGTGTGAATAAAATCCATTAAGGATTTCCCAATCACTTCTTTAGGACTTGATGCCCCAAAAAGATTTACCCCGGTGGCATTCATATAGACAATCTTATTGTTAACTTGAACTCCGATTGCAACAGGCGAGTTCTCAACGAGCCTGCGGTATTTTTTATCACTTTCTCGTGATGACAAATTGTCTTTACACTTATTTGCCATA
>CAYFYW010000535.1:0-1608 GCA_964347425.1 uncultured Nitrospirales bacterium | reverse complement strand
ATAATAACGTCTGATTGTCTGGGTGAAGCACGGAATACAATCCCGAACCGGTCATAATCATAATGGGCTGAACCTCCCGTCATCATTTCAATTGCGCAACAGGCAAGTCCGAACGCCATCGGCCAGAGAGAGCTTTTTCTGCTCCAGTTGACCAGCTTGTCAACCGGGGCAATGATCGTATTTCCCCCCGGGATTATCCTCGTCCCTTCCTCAACTTCTATTAATGTCGTATCTTTTGCGTCCATTCCGTTTCAGAGCTTACAGCTTCCATCTGTTTTTATTCCCATACGAATGCGCCTTTCTTCCATACATATATATAGCCGATCAGCAGGATAAATATGAAAAGCATCATTTCTATAAAACCGAATATTTCAAGTTTGTCATAAGCAACCGCCCATGGATAAAGAAACACCGCTTCGACATCGAATACAACGAAAAGCATTGCTACAATATAATACTTAACAGAAAATTTTTGCCTTGGCTCTCCAACGGGCGGGTTGCCGGATTCATAGGCTGAAAGTTTCTGTGCATACCATCTCCGTGGTCTGACAAGAAGCCCTACGAGCAACGCGCCAAAGCCAACCGAAGCGGCAATTAAAATAATCACTAAAACAGGAAAATAATCTGATGGGATATATGTTCCAGGCATCCTCGTTGTTTTATACACAAAAATAGAGCCCGGTGTCAATGAATATTAGACTTGCTTATCATCAGTTTTAACTTATTTATTGAAAAGAAAAAAACGGTTGAAGGAAAAAGCGGAGAGAATTGCATATAAACCTGAATTAAACGATGTAATGTGCAGAGATGTGCAAAGAAGGTAAATAAAATGCACGTAATTCATGGATCCATTATTACAAGTTGATATTTTTTTATTCCACTCTTTAAAAAAGATCGAAGGTTTTCTATAATACGTCACGGCCATGAACAATATTATTAATATTTTCCACCACCCCGAAAAATCCATTGCGGCAAAACTTATCATAGCAACCGGCCTGCTGATAGTTATCGTAAGTTTTATCTTCTGGTATGCCACGCTAAAAAAGCAGCAGACGGATGTTATGTCAATCGCTTTAAAGTACGGGGGCTCCTTTGTAACGTTCACAAAAGACAGCATTTATCACAGTATGCTCACCCACAAGCGGGAAGAAACACAGCGGTTGCTTAAAAATTTAAGCACCCCGGAAGGAGTACAGAGAGTAAAAATTTATGACCATAAAGGCAATATTCTTTTTTGCTCACATGAAGGCAGTGTCGGTACAAGTATCGACAAAGCTTCATTGGCGTGCACCGGTTGCCATTCAGCGCCGGATAAATCGCCGGCGCTCCTGTCGACCCCTAAAAAATGGTCTGTATACAAAAACGGGGAAGGAGCTACGTCGCTTAAGATTATTAGCGAAATCCCGAATGTAAAGGACTGCTATACTGCGAAATGTCATGCGCACCCAAAAGATAAGGAAATACTCGGATTTGTTGAAGCCGATCTTTCCCTGGCGCTTCTCGATGAAGCGCTGTTTAAACAGGGATTGGCCCTGACGGCGTATGTTATTGTGTTTGTTCTGGCGGTATCCTTATTTCTCGGCATAATCAACTAGAAAATAGTAACCA
>CAYFYW010000534.1:0-3505 GCA_964347425.1 uncultured Nitrospirales bacterium | reverse complement strand
AACGCATCCCTGTATCTCGCCATTATTACACCCTTCTCCTTTTGGGGGGTTTTGTGCCGTTATGAGGAACAGGGGTTACATCCTTTATAAGATTTATCTCCAGTCCTGCTGCCTGAAGTGCCCTGATGGCGGATTCCCTGCCCGCACCGGGTCCTTTTACAAAAACATCAACCTGTCTCATCCCAAAATCCCTGGCTTTTCTAGCGGCTGCATTTGCCGCTATTTGTGCAGCGTATGGGGTGCTTTTTCTCGAGCCTTTAAAGCCCTGGCCACCTGCCGAAGACCACGCAATTACATTGCCAGCCTGGTCAGTAATGGTGACTATAGTATTATTAAAGGTCGCCTGAATATAGGCTGAGCCTAAATGTACTATCTTTTTATCTTTCTTACTGCTTTTTTTCCTCTGAGCCATTATCCTCCCTTCCTCTTCAAAGTAATAGCCCTGCGAGGTCCTTTACGGGTACGTGCATTTGTCTTTGTCCTCTGCCCTCTAACTGGCAATCTTACTTTATGCCTATACCCCCTATAGGAATTTATATCGACGATTCTTTTTATATTCATAGAGACTTCGCGTTTCAGATCACCTTCCACTTTATAATCACTATCAATGACGGTCCTTATTTTTATTCCATCATCATCGGTCAGGTGTTTAACTCTTTTGTTAGGGTCTATGCCAGCGGCTTTCAGTATTTTCTGTGAAGAAGATCTTCCTATTCCGAAAATGCGTGGCAGGCCGATTTCGACCCTTTCATTTTTTGGTAAATCAACGCCCGTAATTCTCACTTCATCTCCTTTAGCACAATTAAGACTTAAAAATTAAAAGTTATGTACACTTTTATAACTTCACACTGGTTTTCAGCCCTGCTTCTGCTTGTGCCTGGCGTTACTGCATATAATTCTGACTACACCTTTTCTTCTGATAATCTTACATTTAACACATATGGGTTTTACTGATGAACGTACTTTCATATCTACCTCTGGTATGATGACACCGATTTGTTAAGCCTGATTACACAGATTTTATATCTGAGTAATCTTTGTCATTTAATCTGTGACATCAGACATCCTTTTTATAGGATGTCTTATTTGAATCTATACGTTATCCTGCCTTTTGTAAGATCATAGGGAGAAAGCTCCACCGTAACTTTGTCACCAGGTAATATTTTGATGAAATGCATCCGCATCTTGCCGGAAACATAAGCCAGGATCCTCTGCCCGCTTTCTAACTCAACCCTAAACATAGCGTTGGGCAGATTTTCTACAATCGTTCCCTGAACTTCTATTGCCTCTTCTTTAGGCATTTTAAACTATTAATTATATTTATTTATTATAATTTAGTCAAGGCTTTCGGCCCCTCTGAGGTAATGGCTACTGTATGTTCAAAGTGGGCCGACAGGCTTTTATCCTTTGTCACCGCTGTCCAGCCGTCATCTGAGACCACCACCTCCCAGCTTCCAACATTAACCATAGGCTCAATTGCCAAAGTCATCCCTTCCATCAGCGTCAATCCCTCTCCCGGCCTGCCAAAATTAGGAATCTGCGGATCTTCATGAAGCTCCCTGCCAATACCATGGCCCACAAAATTTCTGACGACTGAAAAACCGGCCGCTTCAACATGACCCTGTATGGCAGAAGATATGTCAAAAAGTCTATTATTAACAATAGCTTTCTCAATACCATGATAAAGTGCCTCCTCCGTAACTGAAAGCAGCTTCTTCGCCACATCTCCTGTTTCACCTAACGGTAGAGTCAATGCAGCATCCCCATAGAATCCTTTGTAATACACTCCCACATCAAGACTGATAATATCGCTCTTTTTCAACTTTGTTGAAGAAGGAATTCCATGAACAACCTGTTCATTTATTGAAGTACAAAGACTCGCCGGATACCCCCTGTAGCCCTTAAAGGCAGGGCTTGCTTTTTTCGACAGAATTAAGGATTCAACAAACCCGTCAAGCTCCTTGGTGGTAATACCAGGAGCTAAAATCTTTTTTATACCCTCAAGTGCCTCCGCTGCAATCCGGCATGCGTCAGCTATTTTCTTAATCTCATCCTGCGACTTAAGAACTATCAAAAAAAATCAAAATCCAAAATGCAAAATGCAAAATTTTGGAATTCCTTAATCTTGATTTCTAATCTTTGATTTTTAAATTTGTGTATCTCAGCCTCTTCTTCCGCGAATTTTTCCCTTTTTAAGAAAACCTTCGTAGGAACGTGTTATCAAATGGGACTCTATCTGAGAAATAGTATCAAGGGCCACACCTACAACTATGAGAAGTGAAGTTCCTCCAAAATAAAATGGGACATTAAAATAACCGCTGAGGAAATCTGGCAATAAACATATTAAAGAGAGATAAACTGCACCGCCAAAAGTAATTCTCGCCAGGACCCTATAGATATACTCGGAAGTCTTCTGTCCGGGCCTTACTCCAGGAATAAAGCCTCCGTATTTCTTCAGATTGTCTGCTATGTCCACCGGATTAAAAATGATAGCTGTATAAAAATAGCAGAAAAAGAAAATCATTCCCACATAGATCAGTGTATAAAGTATTGTCCCGGGAGTAAGTTGTTCCGCCACCGACTGAACCCATGGTATTGATATAAATCCGGCAATAGTGGCAGGAAACATTATTACTGATGATGCAAATATTGGTGGTATAACACCTGCGGTATTCACCTTAAGCGGCAGATGCGTGCTCTGCCCCCCGTATACCTTCCTACCCACGACCCTCTTGGCATATTGAATAGGTATTTTCCTCTGCCCCCGCTCTACAAAAATAATAACACCGACAATAGCTACCATCATAACTAACAGGGGCACCAATAAAAAAAGCGGTAGCTCACCAACCCTGAAAAGTCTTACCGAGTCTATAACCGCACTTGGAAGTCTTGCAACTATCCCAGCAAAGATGATAAGAGATATGCCGTTTCCAATACCACGCTCTGTTATCTGTTCCCCAAGCCACATGATAAAAGCAGTGCCTGAAGTCAGGGTAATCATTGTCATAAGCCTGAAAGACCATCCCGGATTTTGTACAAAGGCCCCCTGACCCATACTTTCAATCCCAACAGAAATACCAAAAGACTGGATTATACTTATTATTACGGTTCCGTATCTCGTATACTGTACGATTTTCTTTCTACCTCGTTCGCCTTCTTTGGCAAGTTTTCCCAGCGAAGGGATAACAACGGTAAGGAGCTGGAGAATAATCGAAGCGCTTATATAGGGCATTATGCCGAGAGCAAAAATAGTTACTCTGGATAGCGCCCCGCCGGTGAACATGTCAAAGAAACCCATAAGCGCACCGCCCCTCTCCGTAAGAAACCTGCTTAATTCTTCGCCGTTAATACCCGGTGTAGGAATGTGGGCTCCTATCCTATAAACGGCCAACATGGCTAAGGTAAAGATTACCCTGCTTTTAAGTTCTGCTATCTTAAAAATATTCTGGAAGGTGGTAATAACGCTCATATTAAAAAATTAGCGTTAACGGGCTGTTGCCCAAAT
>CAYFYW010000533.1:0-11862 GCA_964347425.1 uncultured Nitrospirales bacterium | reverse complement strand
AAATCTGGATATCGTGAGTTGGAAAGGGCTTAGATAGGAATTTAAAATGAAAAATGGCAAAACCCGTATCAAGAAATCATAAAGTCTGTAACCCGAAACCCTCTTTTCGTAGCTCCCTGAAGAATGGTTTTACACTTATCGAACTTATAATCGTACTCCTTATTATAGGTATTGTGTCAGGACTCGTTGGTATCATGATAAAGCGTGGTGCAGGCGGTCTTGAACTGAAGGCCTTTACAAAAAATGTATCTGCAACCCTCAGATACGCAAGAAACCATGCCGCTGCAGAGAAAAAGGTTTATTCATTTATCATCTGGAAGGATAAAAGGGCATACGGCCTGTATTCCGACCTCTCTTTTAATGAAGACCTCGAAGAAGCAGTGCCTGCTGTCTACAAAGCAGTTCCGGAGTCTCTCCAGCTTATTTATGAAAACCATGCAGATTATCTGAGAATAGACTTTTTCCCTGGCGGAAATTCAAGCGGGGGCATGGTCGAGATATCTGACCAGAAAGAAGATAGATTTTTTATAATAGTAAATAGAGTAACTGGAAGAGTTACGGTAGAGAAAAGTCAAATTTCGGATTGAAAAATGCAGTACGCAAAATTAAGGAAACTGTTAAATTTAGATGGAAAATTACGTTGTAATTTGAAAATTTGCAATTCCCGAAGGGATGGTTTTACCCTTATTGAGGTCATAGTAGCAATTGCGATTCTGGCAATAAGCTTTGTTATGATAATGCAGTTATTTTCAGGCGGTCTGAGGATAAGCAGAAAGTCCTGTGACTACACGATAGCTATTGTTCACGCAAAGGACAAAATAGAGGAACTCTCTCTCGAACCCACCCAGAGCAGCGGAAAATTTGAAGATGGTTTCGAATGGGAGTCAGAAGTTCAGCCCTACGAAGGGCTTGACAAAGAACATGAAGAACCATCACTTAACTTATTGAAACTAAAAGTAATAGTTTCATGGGAAGATTCTCCCAACAAGAGAAAGTCAGTTGAGCTGGCCAGTCTGAAAACAGTAGTTGAAGATGAAAATGAATAGGAAAGGGAAGGCAGGCTTTACTCTTCTTGAGCTCATAGTTGCGATATCAATTTTGAGCCTGGTAACCCTTATAATCGGCAGTGGTTTTCGTCTGGGGATAAAGGCATGGCATAAAGGAGAAGTAGAGGTACAGGAAACTCAGAGATTGAGGGCATTGTCCGGCCTGATATCTCAACATCTGAAATCCGCTTATCCATATAGAATGGAAATTGAGGGGGAAAAGGTTATTGTATTTAAAGGAACAGCAACATCTATCCTCGTCGCAACCTCTGTGGCAAAGCCGGCAGTCGGGGGGTTCAGATGGGTGAGATACTCATACAATGATGGAGCCCTTATGTTTAAGGAAGGGATACTTCCCGACAAAAACCTTATTGATAACATTTCCGGGGATGAAGAGATGATAGACGACAATATAGGAGAAGTTGAATTTAAATATCTGTCTGCAGATAAAACAGAGTGGAAAGATGAATGGGATTTTGGAGAAGAACTTCCGCCTGCAGTGACCGCTAAGATAGCATATTTTCAACCGTTTCTTATAACAATCCCTCTGGGTACAAAAAGTGAAGAGGAGCGTAGTGAACGGAAAGTTTTTTTCTAAGATTTTTTATAAAACTGGGGGATTTGGAAGGTTATTTTCGGCACAAAAGAGCATGAAAATTTTAACCCCTCACCCTTCCCCTCTCCCCTCAGGGGAGAGGGATGGGGTGAGGGGGATTTTCGTACCAAAAGATGAAAAAGGGGGGGTTGCCCTTATTCTTGTAATCTGGATAATAGTCATGCTTATGGCAATTGTGGGGGAATTTTCCTATTCAATGAGAACCGAACTCAATATACTGAGGAATTTCAACGAGGAGGAGATAGCGTATCAATTGGCACTGGCTGGTATTGAACGTGCAAAATTTGAAATCCTTTCAGTGAAAGAGTCATCATATGTTTATATGAATGAGGAGGGGATTCTCGCCTTTGAAGATGGTGATGAGAATCCGGTGCGGAAAGGCGAATTAGGAAATAGTACTTTTTCTTATGTGATTACTGATGAGAATGCGAAGCTCAATATCAATAAGGCGCCTCTTTCACAGTTAAAACCCTTCATTAGAAATACGGGAGTTGATATTACCGAAGTTGATACAATAGTTGACTCAATTATTGACTGGAGAGATACAAATGACCTTCACATGCTGAACGGGGCAGAGGAAGATTATTACCGATCACTGGAGAATCCGTATAGCTGCAAAGATGGCCCCTTTGATGCTGTAGATGATCTTCTGCTTGTAAAAGGAGTTACTGAAGAAATTTTTTATGGTACAGCAGAGAGAGAAAGAGACGACGACGATGATGATGATCAACAGGTATATGATGGTATTGCACAGTATATTACAACGTGGGGATCAGGGAAAATTAATATAAATACCGCCTCTGCGAATGTACTTGAAGCGGTTTTGGGCAGTCAGAAAGCAGAAGAAATAATCAGTCAAAGAGAAATTGCCCCCATAACCAGTCCTCAATCAGGGGGGATGGTCAGGTCTTTTTTCTTTACTGTTATATCTACCGGAACTGCTGGAGACGACAAAATTAAAAGGGAGATAAAAACGACGTTAAGGCAGAGAGGAAAGCAACTGGAGGTTGTCTACTGGAATGACAATTTTACCGGATAAATTTTCAGAAACATTTCTCGGTATTGAATTTAAGCAAAACAGTCTCATAATGAGCCGTCTGAAAAATGATTTATCGGGAATGGATTTATTGTCTTCTTCTACTTTCCCTTTAAAAGACGATGACGAAACATTAGCAGAGGTTAAGCGTTTTGTTGCCGAGGGCGCCGAGCATCCTGCCCGTGTGTTTGTAAGTATTCCCCGAAGCTGGTCTATTGTAAAATTTGCCAGTATCCCGTCACCAAAAGGCCGGGGGAAAACTGCGTTTATACATCTGATGAGGTTTGAGATTGAGAAGCATATTCCCTTTCACATGGAAGATGTTTTTTTCGATTTTCAGGTAGTGGACAAAATTGGATCAATATGTGAGGTCATAATTGTGGCCGTGCAGAAGGAAAAGATAGATTATGTGAAAAACTTTCTCGAAAAACTGAATCTTCAACCGGAAATTATCTCCCTGTCTCCTTTTGCCGTTGTTAATGCCGTTGAGCTTAGTGAGGTCTCGGTAGGGGGCTGGTCTCACCTTCTGGGAATTACGAAGAAATCCACTATTTGGGGGAGTAAAGACGATATATGTGTTTTACTTTCCCTTGACAGAGAGAGTGCTCATCTGGCTGTGCTGAAGGGTGGTTCCTGTGTGAACATGTATTCATTTACCGTTGATCAAAATAAGGAAACGAATGAAATGGCAAATAATATTTCAAATCACCTTGCTCCTCTTCCCGAGTTTATTCATAAAAAAATAAACAAAATTATCATACTCGGATCTATCCCTTTGTTGTCAGAACTTTCCGGTGTATTAAGTGCAAGACTTGGGATCAATGTGCAGGCTATAAATCCGGTGGCAAAATTTGTACATAACAGGGAAGGTGCTGAGATACAGGAGCTTACTCCATCAATTGGGGTCTGTTACTCGGGTCTCGGGATAGGTAATTTAAGGATCAATCTGCTACCCCACGAACCCGAGGTTATGCGCAGCAAAGTCGGTAGCCTGTATGCGAAGATAGCCGTATTTCTTATTTTATTTATGATTATTGGCTTATTTGCCGGAATGATAGTGAATGACAGAAGACTTCTAACCAAGATAGAGAAGAAACTGAAAGATAATGAACCGGAAATACAGCGAATAGAAAACGTCTCTTCAGAGATCGGCGTTCTCGGACTTCGAGGCAACTTCCTGATTGACGTAAGAGAAAATAATATTGTACTGGATATGCTTTCCGAACTGACAAAAATTGTACCTGAAGAAGCATGGCTTACAAATCTGGATTACAAGGAAATATTTGATGAAGAAAAGAAAGTTGTAGAAGGAGAACTAATAATCAGCGGTCATGCAAAGTCGTCTTCTCTACTTATTTCAATACTTGAAGACTCTCCTTTTTTTGAAAAGGTCGAATTCGTAGGATCGATCACAAAGAAAGGGGATCAGGAAGGTTTTAAAATTAGGGTTACAACTGTTAAACCCGCCAGGTCTCCAAAGGTACCTGGCTCTGCGACTAAAAAATGAATATACCTTTTAATATAAGTCAGAGGGAAAAGAAATTCCTGTTAATAGGTGGAATTGTCATTTTTTTGATCCTCATATATCATGTTTTTTCGTGGTACAGTGAGGTCAGGAGTTCCCAGAGAGAATATATCGAAGCCAAGCGTATAACTCTCCAGAAACAGTTCCATAAAATTTCAGGGAAGGAAAACCTGCTGAATAATTATGAGATATTGAGTAATAATTTAAAAGTACTTGAGAAGGGACTTCTGACAGGGACAAAACCTCCTGTTGTGGCCGCCGAAATCCAAAGGTTGTTGAAAGAGATGGCATCGTCGCTTGAAATAGATATTAAAACAGAAAGGGCTTTAAATCCTGAAGACCGGGGATTATATCTTGGCATCCCTGTCGAACTGGGATTTACAACTACCACGGGGAAATTAAAACAATTGTTGTACAAGATTAAAACATCGACATTTATCCTCACGATCTCGGAGATAAAAGTCCGTGTTACCAATATAAGAAATCCTGTCAACTCATATGTTACATTAGTAGTAAGAGGGTTTATAAAGAAGCCCCGAATCAATAATAAAGACGAGAAAAAAGGATAATAATGCTCCGTAACTATTTCCTGATAAACGTGATTCTTTTCATCATTTTAGTGTTTTTAGGCTTCAGCTTTTATAAAGTCTGGTTTCAGCCATTAGATATACCGACTCAACTGACTCAACAGCAGCCCCCTGCAGATAAAAAAGCTACTGTAGCAAGAAAACAACTGACAATAGATGAGGCAGCGTATAATGTAATCGTCAAGAAAGATCTCTTTCGGCCATCGAGGTCGGCCCCTCCCAGCGAAGATGCATCCAAAGTGCCTTCTTCCAAGGAATCACCTGTACTCTTCGGGACCGTAATAACTGCTGACCAGAAAAGTGCAATTCTCGAAGATCGATCTACAAAAACGAGAAAACTTTATCATATAAACGATTCAGTTGCGGGCTTCATCATTTCAGACATACAGGAAGAAAAAGTCATCCTTTTAAGAGGAGATGAGACCATCGAGGTAAAACTCAGGGATATGAAAGATATCAAACCCGTGGTTAAAAAGCGACCTTCGAGGGCATTACGAAGACGCCCAAAACGTGATACCATTAGAAAGCCATCCCGCAGATCTGCAGATTCACCAGTTACCAGATCTTCTCCTTTTGCCAGAGAAAGAAAACCGGCGGATTCAGCACCTGAAAGGACCAATCCTTTTATGCCGAAATAGAAACCTCGACTGTATCCTAAATTTTTACAAAAATATCTTTTTTGCCACAGAGTTCCCCATAAAATATTAAACATATAATGGGGCAGGCACAGAGGTATGTACCGTATGGCACCCTGTACCATCTGGTACAGGGTGGTACATACCAGAGAGCACAGAGTTGTGTGATTTTATTTTTTAAAGTAAATATCCCTGTAGTCTCGGAATCGAGTCGATCCGCCTTGCTACAGGGTCACCTTATTTTCTGTCATTCCGCATCCCCAATCGAGTTGAGGACATGCTTGATGCGGAATCTAGTCTCTTTTCATCTGGATTCCTGCTGGAGTTTATCCCTGTGAAAACAGAGGCAGGAATGATAACGGATAACACAGATTCGACTTTTTGATACCCTGCGGTCTCTGCCGAAGGGTAGTTCATTTTTTTCTCTGAGACCTCTGTGAACTCTGTGGCTAATTGCCGTTTTTAGGTTTAAATATTATTTATTAATATGTTTCTCCCCGTTATATGTTTAATATTTTACGGGGGATAAAAAGTTCTTTTAGTTTATGGTATTTTGATTTTTAATGCCTTGATTTTTCTGTGAAGATTGCTTCTTTCGATTTCGAGGTCATCTGCCGTTTTTGAAATATTCCAGCTGTTTTCCTGCAACTTTTTGAGGATAAAATCTTTTTCAAATTGTTCTCGTGCCTCACGGATTGTTTTATAACTATAGTAATCCATTTTCGTCTCTCTGAATGCCGGAATATATTTCATATCAATAATTTCAGAGGGGTTCATTATCACCAATCTCTCTATCATATTCTTAAGTTCCCTTATATTTCCCGGCCAGTCATAATCCATTAAAGCACGCAATGTTGTTTTACTCACTTTTTTAGGCTTTTGTCCATATTGTCGGGCAAAATTTTTGAGGAAATATTCAGTCAGCAGTGGTATGTCGTCTTTTCTCTCCCTGAGAGGGGGGATTAGCATGGGAATAACGTTTAGCCTGAAATAGAGGTCCTCCCTGAAAGTTACTTTTTCTATCTCCTCCTGTAAGTCTTTATTTGTTGCAGCAATTATCCTTACATCCACTTTTATGGTCCTACTCCCACCGACTCTCTGAAACTCCTGGGTTTCAATTACCCTTAAAACTTTTGCCTGCGTAGCTAGCGACATATCGCCAATTTCGTCAAGAAAGAGCGTCCCCTTGTCCGCAAGTTCAAATTTACCCTTTTTACGTTCAAAAGCCCCTGTAAATGAGCCTTTTTCATGACCGAAGAGTTCACTTTCAATAAGTTCATGGGGAATAGCTGCACAATTTACTTCAACAAAATTCTTGTCCACCCTGTCACTCTTCTCATGCAATATCCTGGCAACAAGTTCCTTCCCCGTACCGCTTTCTCCGAATATAATAACCCTGCTCTGAGAAGCAGCCGCTTTTGACATTTCAACCTTGAGTTCTCTGATTCTCGGATTTTCTCCGACTATTTCCCATTCCTTTGTGATACTTGATTTTAATGTTATATTTTCTTTTTCCAGCCTCTGCTTTTCAATTGCCCTTTGAATAAGGATCAGGACCTTTTCAAGTGAGAGGGGCTTCTCCAGGAAATCATACGCGCCGAGCTTGGTGGCCTGAACAGCCAGATCAATATTTGCATGACCGGAAATCATTATTACTGCGGATTCCTGCGCTGATTCCTTAATTCCTTTTAACGTCTTCAGACCATCAATACCCTGTGGCATCCATATATCCAGCAATATTACGTCCGGCGACAGTTCTCTGACTAATTTCAGAGCCTGTTCGCCGGAGGAAGCTGTAGCCACCTCATACCCCTCGTCTTCAAGTATGCCGGAAAGCGTCTCCAGTATTCCCTCTTCGTCATCAACTACAAGTACAGTTGCCTTTGTTGCCACTGCCATATATTTCATCCTTTCCTGCTTAAAGATACAGGATACACGATTCGTAATGCCCTATGCAATATATATGTATATATATACTTCGCCCAAATCCCGATATAGACACATTCTTAAATTATCCTAGAGGGTAACAGTATTAGTCTCGAACGGTTTTAAGCATCACAAAAGTCTCACCTGGATGGTGAGGTGTGATGCTTACCTCGGTATGTACCATACGGTACATACCCGAGGAATCCCGAAACTTCGCCCTGTACCATCTGGTTCAGGGCTTCGGGATGAGCCTGCCTGTCGCCTGCCTGCTCCATGAGTCGTAGACCGACAGGCAAGGCAGACACGAATGAGCGAAAGGCTAACACTGTTACCCATGACACTGCTCTATCTCTGTTTTTTGGCTATAGGCAGATGATTTATTTATGACCCGCGGGCAACTCGATAATAAAATGAGAGCCTTTTTGCTCATGGTCCTTGGCCCTTACATAACCTCTGTGTTTCGATACTATTGTGCTTACTATTGCAAGCCCGAGTCCCATTCCACCCCTCTTCGTTGAAAAGTAAGGGAAAAAAAGCTTATCCTTGTCTTCCTCCTTTATGCCCGTACCCTCATCTATAACCTCAATTCTAATGATTTCCAGGGAAGGGTCAAAAGAGGTATTTAACCATATCCTGTCGGTCTTGGCCTGAATCGCATTGTCTATCAGGTTTATCAAGGCCCTCTTTAATTGTTCTCTGTCCACATCAATTACTGGAATATCTTTAAGAGACGTTATTATCCTCACTCCCCTCAGATCATTATAAAGTTCCACTACTTCACCTATTATTGAGTTGATATTGGTCGATTCAAGGTAAATCTTTGGCATCTTGCCGAATCTTGAAAATTCGTCAACAAGATTTCTCAGGCTGTCTACCTCTTTTACTATTGTACTCGTTGCCCTTTTCAGCAGCTCTCCAAAATCTTCCCTCTTTTCATCCCATTTTTTTATCAGTCTCTCCGCTGAAAGTTTTATTGGAGTAAGTGGATTTTTTATCTCATGGGTGATTCTTTTTGCGACTTCCTGCCATGCCAGCGCCCTTTGAGCAGTAATAATCTCGGTGAGATCATCAAAAACAACAAGGATACCTATAAAATTACCCCTGGAGTCTTTCAGGACCGTTATGTAAACTCTCAGACTCACGGGTCTGCCGTCTATGTATGAGTGTATCTCCCTTTCTGTTGCCTTAAAGTCCTTTTCACCGAGTCTCCTTACCATTGAATTCAGATCATTTGATTTTATTTTTTCCAGAAGAAACCTGTGACTCTTGCCGATAATGTCATCGCGGGTCAAATTGAGCATGGAACATGCCGCGTTGTTTAAAGTCACAATCCTGCCGGAACGTTCAAGAAAAATAACACCCGTATGGATATTTTCAAGGATTGCCTCCATACTGAGTCTCCTCCTGTCTGACTCTGTATATGCCTGTTCAAGAGACAGTTTCCCCTCCTGTAAATCATCAAGCATTTTGTTGAAGGAATCAATTAATAGCCCGATTTCATCATCCCTTTTAAGGTCAATTCTCAAATCAAGGTCGCCATGTGCTACTTTTTTTGTTGCTTCGGCAAGCGACCTTATGGGAACGGTAATACCTTTTGCAATGCGTAGAGAAACCCACAGCACGAGAAAAATAATCAGCAGTGTGGCAATAGTAAGCATTAGAAAATATATGAATCTAATGGGATTCTGCTGCATTTTTATCTGGTGGTATTCCTTCGATACCTGGTTTATTGTCTCCATTTTCTGGACAATTTCCCGGGGTATCATGGTTTCTACAACAACAATACCGGTTATTCTTGAACCTTCTTTCACAGGAGAAACTGCCCTTATGATATCTCCTTCTTCAGTTGAGACTATCTCCGTACCGCTGTTTCCCTGAGAGGCATTCTTCATGACATCTGACTCACCAGGCCTTTTTACAAAATAAAAATGGAAATTATTTTCTTTGTCTTTCACAGGTTTCTCAACATCCAAAAGACGCCTATTGGCAACAAGAAAGTTTGCATAATCCTGAACATTTTTTCTTTCCTTTGAATAAAAAGTTTTGGCTATATCCATTGAATCACTTATCGGTTTCTGAACTTCCAGGGAAAACCACTTATCTATGGAACTGTTTATCAGTTGATTTGAAAGAATAAAGAGAAGAATAGATGGTATAAGTGTTAATCCCAGAAACGTCACTACGAGTTTTGTTCTAAATTTTGAGCCTATGGTTTTTTGTTTTTTCTCAATATAAATATTGATAAGGTTGCGAATTACAAAAAAGATAAGAAATAACAGGTATAGGACTACATTTACAATAATAAAGATGATGCCTATCTTTATAAGAAGTGGTCCGTGCTCAATACCAACATGACTCAGCACAACTCCGGTGATAAATATTGCCAGTATGCTTAATGCAAGAAGTCCCAGAAGTATCTTGAGATTTTTCATCTCCTGGCTCCGATGTTAAACGGCTGCGATTCTTTCGCCAGACTCATCTCTACTTCAGGGATAAAGAGCATTAATAAACCTATCACCGGAGGAAGTTCTCTGCTCTTTGACTCTGCTACAATTCTTAAATAATATCTGCCGGAATCGAGTTCTCGAATATTTACAAGATTTATCTCCCTGACGGTAAAGGCCCAGGTCTTCATGGCATGAAAATCTTTAAAATTTTTATCAACTTGAGTACTTCCATCGTAAGAGGACACCAGATACTGTTCTCTCAAACTATCATGTTTTATAATTCTTTGAATTTTCTTTGACACTACAAATGCATCGGGCCACAAATTCCAGTCCCTGAAAAGTTCTATAGTAAATACAATTTCTTTTTCAATCCCTGATTCAATTGCAGACTCTACCTCTTCAAGACTCGTAAGTCCTGTACTTACAATAATATTGTTATCCTGGATATTTATCCCGGGACCTAAAATCTCCGCTGCCATTGCTTCTGATGAAAACGAAATGAGGGCGAAAAAGGCCGTGAAAACTGTAATAATCGAAAATCTTGTCATTTATTGCTTGACAATACGTTGAAAAATTTATTTTGATTATAACATACATAACGATAGTGAGTTAAAGCCTTACTATCGTTATGTATGATTTCACAGATCAAAAAAGATTTCACAAATAAGATGCAGAAAAAGGACCCTCTTACAGAGAGAATAATTGGTTGTTGCTTCAAAGTTCATAATGAATTGGGTCCCGGATTCAATGAGAGGATATATCATAATGCATTAATATTAGCTTTAAAGCAGAAAAAGTTAAAATTCCAAACAGAAAAGATATTTAATGTTTCTTATCAAGGTATTTCTGTCGGCAATTTTAAGGCAGACCTGATAGCAGAAGATAAAGTAATAGTTGAACTGAAAGCATTAACAGGCAACATCCCAAAAATTTTTGAGTCTCAAGTGCTGTCATACTTAAAAGCATCGGGACTTAGAATTGGCCTTTTGGTCAACTTCGGAAATAATAAATGTCAGGTAAAGAGATTTGTAGTTTAATCTGTGTCATCAGTTAACAATCTGTGTAATCAAGTATAATGAAATTATACTAGGAGGGAGTTATGGACATTAAAGCTATAAAAGTTGAAATTCCTGAGGGAAGCAATATCATACTCGGACAGACCCATTTTATAAAGACAGCGGAGGACCTTTATGAGATTATTGTAACAACAGTGCCAAATGCAGAATTTGGAATTGCCTTTACAGAGGCATCGGGTCCCTGTCTGATAAGGCAGGAGGGGAACGATAAAGGATTAATTGATGCCTGTGTCAAAAATCTTGAGGAAATCGGTGCCGGCCATATCTTCTGCATTATACTAAAAAACGCATTTCCGATTAATGTCCTCAATGCAATAAAAAGCTGTCCTGAAGTGTGTAACATCTACTGTGCGACAGCAAACCCCGTAGAGGTTGTAATAGCCGAATCAGGGCAGGGAAGGGGAGTTATGGGAGTTATAGACGGATTTTCTCCAAAGGCAGTAGAGTCAGATGCCGATAAAAAGCAGCGGAAGGAATTTTTGAGGAAGATAGGGTATAAACTGTAAAATTCCAATCATCAAATTACAAATTCCAATAAACCCTCTCCCTTGACGGGAGAGGGTAGGGGTGAGGGTGATTAGACGTATTAACCCCTTTTTTTTAACTTGATAATTCCCTGTAGTCTTGCAGGCTGTCCGACAATTGTCATCCTGAACTTGTTTCAGGATCTTCCTTATATGTAACATTTTGATAATACGAGATTCTGAAATAACTTCAGAATGACAAAACAGGCGTTTTTTGAATTGTTGGACAGCCTGCTTGCTGCAGGGTGGTTCATTGTTTTCCCTGAAACGAAAAATACGTTTCGTAAACGAAAAGGCACTTACAATGTCTAAATCGCTTGGATTGTTGAGTACACCTGCTATGTAGATTGTCAAACCCTCTGCAATATCTCCCCTCTTTGAAGCGTAAAAAAGAACAGTTCTCAGCCTGCTATTCGTGGTCCTATCGCCACATGAGTCTTATTC
>CAYFYW010000532.1:0-1785 GCA_964347425.1 uncultured Nitrospirales bacterium | reverse complement strand
ATCTGGCCAATAACAATAAAACAGTAAGTATAACTGCAAGCTTCGGGGTTTCTGCATTAAGAAACGGTTCGGATAAACGCCGGCTTTTCCGTGAAGCCGATGAAATGCTTTACAGGGCTAAACTTGCAGGAAGAAATAAGGTGTTACCCGGTTTAAGAGCAGGCTCTGCTAATATTTCTGCTGCTGACAAGTCCAGGGTTTTTACACCGGGTGTTATCTCAGGCTTTCTCCCCGCTGCCCGCTATAACAGGTAATAATTCAGGCAGGTGAATTTCGAGTGTCACTACTGACCGGCAAAAATATGCAGCAACTACCTGAAAAACAAGACATTATTAAGGTACTTTGTCTAAACACGTTAAAGAAATGGTTTTTTTCTGTCACCCCGAACCTGTCTGTCCGATAGGCAGGCTCGTTTCGGGGTCTCAGATCCTGAACTTGATTCAGGATTGTTTTTATGAGATGCTGAAATAAATTCAGCATGACATTTAATCGGACTAATGATCTGATTATTAAGATTTATCGGATTTTGCCGATAAATAATGTATCACGGTTATTGGTAATTGATGGTGTTGAAAAGCAGATTAATTACAACAGGGTTTTTTTGTGTGGCTGAAAAAATAGAGACAAAAATCGTTATGACACTAATTAAGGGGGGCAAGATCCATGACAAAACTGGCGGGGCTGTTTAGATACCTTGGAGACCAGAGAAATCGCCTGAAGTTCAAAACCGCAATAGAGATATCGGATAAAGTAAAGCATGGAAAGAGCTTTTCAGTGGCAGCCGATGATGTACGCAGGCATACAGAACGGGGTAAGTCGGCAGCAGAAGAGATCGACAGACTTCCGTCCAGAAAATGCTGTTCCCGAACCGGTCAACTTGTCATGGATAAGGGACTTTTAACCAAAGAACAATTGTTAGAAGCCTTGGCCGAACAGGCAAGAGACAATCATTCTGGTCTCCATTAATTAAACTTAAATACAAAACCAGTAAATTACTGGCAATGTGATTAATCTTTCAGAAAAAATTTGTTTTGATAAGTATTGTGTGATTTTTATAATATTCGGCATGGGCATTATATGTGCAGATAACCGCATTATTCTAGGGTCTTCGGACCGCAATAAGTATAAATTATTCCTGTCAAAGAGTATGGAGCAAAGATGAAAACAGGTTCTGGCCTGAAAGGGGATATTCTTACTAAAGATGATCTGATTAAAAAGGCTGGAGATCTCAAGGTTCTTCCGTTTGTAGCAAGAAAGTTGCTTAAGATGATGGACAATGAGAACATTTCAACCTTTGATTTGTCTGATATTATAGAAAAGGATCAGGCGATTACAGCAAGGGTGCTTAAAATATCCAATAGCGCATTTTACGGGCTAAGGCAGGAAGTCAGCAGCCTCAATCAGGCTGTATTAATACTTGGCTTTAAAGTGGTGAGGAGCCTTGTGCTGTCTGCGTCAACTAAATCACTATATAAGAAGTTCGGTATTACAGAGCAGACAATGTGGGAACACTCTGTTGGAGCCGCTATTTCGGCCAGGCTGATTTCTTCAGATCTTGGGTGCGATTTAGAAGATATTGTTTTCCTCGGCGGGCTTATGCACGACCTCGGTAAAGTTGTGATGAACAACGAGTCGCCAAAAGCCTTTTCTGAGGTCATGATGAAAATTTACAATGAGGGAATTGATTCGATAGATGCTGAAGAGGAGGTTTATGGGTATAACCACACCGAGATTGGTTCAAAGGTAATAGCAAAATGGGGGTTTTCGCCTGTCCTTGTCAAAGTT
>CAYFYW010000531.1:0-3072 GCA_964347425.1 uncultured Nitrospirales bacterium | reverse complement strand
TATCGGACAGACAGGTTCAGGGTGACCATACAGCATTTGGGCGACAGGCGGTTGACATTGGACATAGCTTGAATTCCGGAATTAGGTTCTCCATTTAAAAATATTCACATATATAAAGGTACACGGATTAATAAAATCAGTGATCATCTGCGTTCCAATTGTATCCTTATATAAGCCTCTTTCCTTAATTCCTCTATATGTTCGAGCAACCTCTTGTTCAGCTCTATTTCAATGAGATACGCCTCTATGTCATCTCTTACATCATGAAAACTTCCATTATCACCAGCCCCGGCTGATTTATCCTGCGGCAAAAAAAACTCTTCGTTCTTTTTATAAAAGAGCTCGAGTTCTTCAACGGGTATGCGTATAAATGCTCTTATCCTTTTGTCTATATATTCATTAATAAGAGCATTGTCGTCCCGCATTTCCCGTGCAGAAAAGATATGCTCATCATTACTTTTTTTTATCTGCCTCAAAAGCAGAATCCTGTTTATTAAACCATCCAGCACCTCTCCCTGCGTAACCTCAATCCCGGAATTTTCAGCCTTCTGAAATGCTTCATTCAATTCACTGAACATAACAATATCATCATTCACTACCGCTACCACCCTGTCCAGAACCTCTGCATATGATAAAGCAGAGAGCAGCAATAAGAAAGCAGCGAGTATTAATATTTTTATCTGTGCTAATCTGTTTTTCTCATCTGTGTAATCTGTGTTCTTTATTTTAAAAGGCATGACCGACACTGAAATGTACCTCACCTGCACTCTCCCCATCTTTTCTGTTTAGTTTATATCCGTAATCTATTCTCAAAGGACCAACAGGAGTATTGTATCTTAAGCCTATACCGGTGGTATAACGCAGTACCGGCTCAACGTCTCTTACTTCATGCCAGACGTTTCCACTATCAACAAACGCAACAAAACCAAAGTTTTTTCTCAGTGATATCCTTAACTCTCCATTTGCTAAGGCAAATATATTTCCACCAGTAGGGTTACCATCCTCCCCTTTTGGACCGAGGGTATCATGGTCGTATCCTCTAACGGTAGTCCTCCCGCCGAGGAAAAATCTTTCAACGAGCGGAAGCTCTGCTGTGTCTCCAAATCTATGAGCTATCCCGCTTTGCAGGGAAAAGGCAAAAATCAGACCTTTCCTAATCTGGTGATATGAGGAACTCTGCAATATCACCTTAATAAATCGTGATTCGGAGAAAAAGATGCGCGAAGCCCATTTCAGTATTATACCCCTGAAAGAACCTGATGTAGGATCAAAGGGGTTGTTACGGCTATCATAAAACAAGGCTGGAGAGATACTGCTGATACCGACAGTGCCCGTATCTTCTTTGCTCAAAATTACACCCGGCATTACATCGCTCGTTTCAACAATGGAGTACTCATAATTCAGGCTTCCTTTTACGTGTTCGGTAAATTCCCTGACAACACCTGCGATTAATGATAACCTGTCTAATTTATAAAGAACATCTTTTGTATCAAGATTTATCGACCTTATATTCTCTTTTGTTAAGGAAACTTTTAGTGGCAGTGAGGGCTTGTTAAAAAGCCGCGGTTCTCTATAATGCAGCATATATCTTTCTTCTATTGAACTCAACTCTGTTCTTAAGCCTATCTGTCGATTGTAGCCGCCAAGATTGCGGTAACTTATATCAAAAAACCCCCTCAAGCGTTCAAACTCGCCATAACCCAGACCGACCTCAACTGCACCCGTACTACCCTCCTTTACATTGACAACTAAGTCCTGCCTGTTAACCGGAACTTCCTCTTCCATATCTTGTCTTAAATCATATGTCTCAATGGGCCTGATTGATACATCAGAAAAAAGTCCAAGTTTATAAACACGCTGTCTCGTACTGAAAATTGCTTCATAATTGTAGGGCTCCCCCTCTTTAATGTCAAATTCTCTTTTTATAATCTTATCTTTTGTCTTCCTGTTACCACTAATAACTATCTTTCCAAAAACGAAAGGTTCATGTTCTGTTATCCTGAACGTAACAGATGCTAGATCGAGGTCAACGGAGCTTTCCACTTCAACTGCCGCATTGACATAACCGAACCTGCTATAGACAGACAAGATTCGGTATCGTGCATCTCCGATATCTACATTGTTGTACGGATCTCCTAGCTCTATCTGCAAAACCTTTTTTATTTCATCGGTACTGACAGCTTCGTTGCCAGTGATAGTAATTTCTCCGATTTTTATCAATGGTCCCTGGTAAACTTGAAATGTAAGATTTAATTCACTGTCATCCCCCAAAAAATCCTCTCTCATTTCAGAAACATCGGCATAGTGATAGCCCAGTGCATTATAAAAGTCAATTATTGTCTCCTTGCAGATATCCAAAAGATCTTTCTGAAATGGCCTCTTTTCCTTAAGGGGTATAATTTCCTTTATTGCCTCGTGAGGGATGATGGTGCCCTCAAATTTAATTTCCCTTACAAACACCCTTTTACCCTCAAAAATAAAAAAAATAACCCTTACGAGATGTTCTTCCGTTTCAATGCCTCCCGATACCTGCACATAATAGTATCCTTTCTTCTGGTAAAGGCTTTTAATTCGCTCTACCGCCTCTCTCAACAGGTCAAAGGTGACCTCCTCATCCTCAAAGAAAGGAACCTCTCTCTCAAGTCTTTTTGAACCAAAGACTCTGTTACCCTTAAAGACAATATCGATTTTTGGACCCGGTACCACAGGAATTTTAAGTACACCTTCTTTAAATTCATAAGGGCCAATAATCGGCCTTAAATATTCTCTTTTTTTATAATATTCCTTTAATCTCCTGATATCCTTGTCAACCTGGTCCAAATCCATTATCTCACCTTCTGAAATCATCATGCGGTGCTTGACCTCAAGGGGCATCTGAATCTTCTTAATAATGAGTGGCGCATTTTCCTCTATCTGAAGGTGGATATCTACCAAACCTTTAATATCGTTTTTCTCGATACCGGCCTGCACCCTGGCATCAGGAAAGCCCTTCCTGTAAAAAAAATACTCAAGTTCGGATTTGGCTTTATCAAGGATATCTTCCTTAAAGGCTTCGCCTTCCTTGAAAATAAG
>CAYFYW010000530.1:0-6456 GCA_964347425.1 uncultured Nitrospirales bacterium | reverse complement strand
CAGCACCCAAGGATGACAAAAAATTTACCCATCAAAAGAAAGCAGGGGCATTACTCGAGCAGCTGCGTACCAGGGCCCCCATGCATCCGGGGCTGTTCCATTATACAATTCATGCTTATGATAATCCGATGCTTGCAAGCCGTGCCCTGGAGGTGGCCAGGGGATATAACAAGATTGCGCCCGATGCCCCGCATGCCCAACATATGCCCAGTCATATCTTTGTGAGGCTTGGTCTGTGGACACTCACAGCTGAATGGAATATGCGTTCGGCAGAAGCCGCCAAAAAACAATCTATGCAAGGAGAAATGTCACTTCACTACATTCATGCCATGGACTACCTGATCTACGCCTATTTGCAAAAAGCCCAGGATAAAAAGGCTAAGGACACACTAGTAGCTATTAACAGGAACGAGAAATACCAGGACAGCTTCGCGTCTGCCTATGGTATAGCGGCCGCACAGGCGCGATACTTCCTCGAGTTAAGGCTGTGGGAGAAAGCAGCCAAGTTGAAGCCCCGAACACATAGCACATTCCCATGGGATAAATATCCGTGGTTTGAGTCCATCACGTATTTTGCACGTGGTCTTGGTGCAGCCCGCAGTAAAGACAAAGACAGCGCACGCGACTCTATCAGGACCCTTGATACATTGTATAAACGTACCAGGAAAGCAGGGCAGGATTACTGGGCAGTGCTTGTGGACTCTCAGAGAAAGACAGTAGCTGCATGGTCTGCTTATTCAGAAGGAGAAAAAGACAAGGCGCTTCAGATAATGAAAAAGGCCGCCGAGTTAGAAGACTCAGTTGACAAACACCCAGTAACACCGGGGGCTGTTCTTCCGGCAAGGGAGCTTCTTGGGGACATGCTGGTTCTGCGAGGCGAGTATGAAAAAGCGATTGACGCTTATGAGGCAAGTCTTCTGATATCTCCGAATCGTTTCAATAGCCTTTACGGTGCTGGACATGCTGCTGAAAATGCTGGTGATTTTAAAAAGGCTAGGTACTACTATTCAAGGCTGATTGAGATCACCTCCGGTGTTGATAGCGACAGGTTGAGTTTAAAAAAGGCAGAAGCGTTTCTGAGCAATAAATAAACTATTTCCACCTCTAGCGTGCCGATAAGAACCAGTTCTTTTTTTTCTCTTTGGTGAGCGTTGAACCATCGCTGTTTATCCCCATGCTGAGAATTATCCCTCAGCATAAAAAAATGTGGAAAATAATGCTTTATTCAATAAAATTTAATTAATCCTGAAAAGCGATTTCTTATCAATAAGGAATTAATAGGCGTTTTAAATAAGACACTACATTTAGGGTTTTAAGACTCGTTTTTCAAAATGAATTCGAGCGTTGTTCAATAAGGACCACTTTTTCTTTTTTAATGAATCAATACGTTAGACTTTTAGCTTTCCTCAATATGCCGTCAACTCCACATAGTTCGAGGCCGAAGATCGATATATTATGAATGGGGGTCAGACTCACTAATGTCATGTAAAATAATTGTGACACGTCACAAACCTGTGTCAGTGAAATCCTGTGTCACGCCCCACTTTATATTTACTTTAAATTGCCAACTTCTTTATTCTTCTCAGTCTAACTATTTGTTTATTAAGAACAAAATGGAAAATGAACTTTTTTTGCATTTCTGGCATATACTTTGCTTTCATATAATCTAGTATTTCTTTATGCATCAAAAAGAAAACTGAACAAATATAGTTTTTTTAGCAAAATTGGGAGGGCTGAAAATGATTTCTCGATGGGCTATTAGCATCTCATTATCATGTATAATAAGTGCTGTCATTGGATTGGGATGGGGGCTTGCAACCTATGACGACATTCATAGGGACAAAGAAATTTATAAATATATAGTTGAAAGCGAATCTTCCTATTTTACGAATATGCCAAACAGCAGGGGATACAAGGAAATCATTTCTGAAAAAAATATTTCAAAATATAAAGGCGATAAACATCATAAACCAATTCCGGCATCGTACAATCAAATAATATCCAACAAGGCAAAGAAATACAATATTGAGCCGTCCCTCGTAAAAGCAGTAATAAAAGCAGAATCTAACTGGGATTCTGATGAACATAAGAAATCCCTTTAATCCAGAAGTCAATCTCCATTTCTCACCATTTCTTGCTTTCAGATAATTCAGACCATTGTGATAATACCAACAAATCCCTCCAAATTCCTGTTTTAATAAACCATTCCTTCATAATGCCACATGAGGGAAGCGTTGCGGCTGAAATATGCAAAGTTTTCCACCCGCCAGAGTTGCTTATCAGATCCGATCCACCTGATCGTCCCCCTGACTTCACGTACTGCCTTTCCTTCACCATATGCAGTTACTTTGACCATTAACCCAATCCTGTCGGATTCATCTTTGTAGAGAACAGGTTTACTGACTGCGATAGCCTTTGCACCTGGAACAAATGTCTCTATATTTTTGAGCTGAAAATAATCTTTCACAAATATTGTTCCCTTTTCAATATGATCCAGCACACCGGGTGCCAAAAGCTCTTCCTCTTCAATTCCAACATACCTGACATTCATTACCGTAACTCTAGACATGTCCACTGGATAAGCCATGCCATGAGTCTGGAAATGTTCTTCCACAATTTTTTGCTGAGAGCATGAAAATAAAAGAACTGACGCAACTGCACATATAAAACATACAAAAATTGAGAATCGAAATTTGATCATACGCTCACTATTTCATTTTATAGCACGTAAAAATAGGGAAAGACAAGCCAGACTATTCGGGAGGGATTTATTTGGCTGCGATTTGCTGTAAACTCTAGAGATAAGATACACTACCTCTATGAACGATAAGATGGCCTGTCCTAAATGCGGTCATGAGCAGGGTGAAGGCACTGAGTGCATAAAATGCGGGATTGTGTTCGCAAAATTCGATCCTGACCGCAGTACACAGGTGCCTAGCATTTCTTCCGCTCAAATAGACACCGGCCTTTCAGAGACAGAGTATCCCCTGGATACCGCAGAACGCTGGATTTACAGGACAGGAAAATATTTTGTTGTCGTGCTCATGGCGTTCTTCTTTTTTTATATGGTTATCAGGCGCTCCTCATGGTGCTTCCTTGATTATGTAAACCTGCCGTTCCACGAATTTGGGCACATCCTTTTCGGCCCTTTCGGAGATACACTGAGCTTTCTGGGCGGTACCATCAGCCAGTTAATGTGGCCATTCATCCTTACGGTCTATTTTTTATTGAGAAAAGAATCTCTTTCAGCCTCTTTTTGTTTTTTTTGGTTTGGAGAAAATTTTCTGAACATCAGCAAGTACATTGCCGATGCCCGTTCAATGGTACTTCCATTGGTTGGCGGCGGTATCCATGACTGGAACTTCCTGCTGGGTAAATGGCATGCCCTCAGATACGATCATACTTTTGCTCGTTTTGTCTTTGTACTTGGAGTTATTATTATGACGGGATCAATGGTGTGGGCTTTCCTTGCAAAACCCAAGCGGGAGGGGTAGAGTAAAACTTTATGTATAATTCTCCGGGTATGGTATAGATGAAAAGTAAAGTTTTTAGAAAACCCCTTATCTGTTTTTTGCTCTTTATTGTCTCCTGCGCCGTTAACCCTGTTACGGGCAAAAAAGAATTAATGCTTATCAGCGAACAGCAGGAGATAAGACTCGGAAAAGAAGCTGCTCCTTCTCTGAATTGGGATTTCGGCGGAAAGTATAAAGACCCTGAGCTTGAATCCTATCTGAACGGCATCATGGTACGTATATGGAAAAATTCCGAACGGCCTCATCTTCCTTTTAAATTTTATATTCAAAATACCTCTATACCGAATGCATTTGCTCTCCCCGGGTACATTGCCATTACAAGGGGACTTCTCAGTGAACTGGAGAATGAGGCACAGTTTGCAGCGGTCATGGGACACGAAGCAGGCCATGTCATGGCAAGGCACACTGCGCAAAGACTCTCACGCACCACACTTCAACAAATAGGGCTTGCAGTTGGAGGGGCATTCCTTGAAGGGAAAAAGGGTGCCGATACCCTTTTAACCCTCGGTGCAATAGGGACCAGCCTGTTTCTACTTAAATATGATAGAGCACAGGAAATTCAGTCAGACAGACTAGGAGTTAAATACATGGCTAAACTCGGTTATGACCCGTATGAGGCAGTAGTAGCTCACAAAATTCTCGAGAGTTCAGTGGCTAATTATTTAATGAGACTTGGAAAATCAAGCTCACAAGACACTTTTATCAGTAACCTTTTATCCACACATCCAAGGTCAGAGGTGAGGCTGGGCGAGATTCGGGAGATGATTAATGAACTCCCCGCCTATAACATTACCGGAGACGGTAAATTCGGCAAACGTTTCCAGAACAATTTAAAAAGAATAAAGGAATTAAACAAGGTCTATTTTATCTATGATAAAGCAGAAAATTATTATAACAAAGGAAACTTTAAGGCTGCAGAACAGAAATTAAAAAAAGCAATCATGGTTAACAACGGGCAGGCTCCTTTCTTTAACTTATTAGGTTTTGTTGAATTACAGAAAAAAAATTATATGGAGGCGAAGAGATCATTCAACAATGCACTTTCCGCAGATTCTGGATATCAACCGTCCATTTATGGATCAGGTCTTGTTCACTACTTTCAAAAAGACTATGACCATGCAATCCGAGAATTTAACAAGAGCCTTGGTTTATACCCTGATCATGCAGGCACTCACTTTGGCATGGGGAAAAGTTATTTCTTCATGAGCCGTTACAGGGAAGCTATTCCTTACCTTGAAAAAATTGCAGGCACTTTTTTCAATAATCCCGAAGTCCACGGACTCCTTGGGATATGCTACGAAAAAACCCTCCGTATCCAAGAGGCTATAAAAGAGTATAGATATCAGATAAAGATCGCCCCGGAATCCGAGCTTGGAATCTACGCACGGAAAAGACTTGAAGCGCTTAACCACATTTTAAAAAAATAGACACAGATTATTTGTCGCATCAGAGATCATCTGTGATATTTAGAAAGATAGTTTAAATTAATTCGTAACTCCTCAGGTTCACAGTTCCAGGGTTCAAGGTTCAAGGGTAGAAACGACGAAAATTAAACGGCTTGAAGATATTGAGGCATGGCAACCTATACCCGAATTGATTTACCAACTATCTTAATAACATAAGGTCACCCTTCTTTGTTTTCACAAAGAAAACAGGGGGACAAGGCGACCAACCGTGAACCGTGAACCTGACAACCTGAGTAGTTACAATAATTCAATAAATTAACTGCCTACGGCTGGACTTTTTCAGACAGGTGGGAAAGGAATGCAAATTTTTGAACAGTATCTACATTATGTGGGTTAATTTGAAGATGATCTCCATAATTTTAAAAGACACCATCAATTTTAGTCTGACATTTGAAACAGTTTGAATCTATGATTTTATTTCGTTTTATAAGGAACCCGAAGCGTTCAATAATCTGTTCACCGCAATTTGGACAGTAGGTGTTTTCTCCACCTTCTCCCGGCACATTGCCTTCATAAACATATTTGAGACCTGACTTAAGTCCTATCTCCCGTGCAATTCGAAGTGTCTTCAACGATGTTCTTGGTTGATCCAGAAGCTTATATGTAGGATAAAATTGGGTCACATGCCACGGAATTGAAGAATCCACGGATTTTATGAATTCCGCAATCCATGTAAGTATATTTTCGGAATCATTATGTGAAGGAATAATTAGAGTTGTAATCTCTACCCATACCCCGAGTTTTTTCATCAGCTTTATAATATTTAAAACAGGTTGTAATCTTGCACCGCATATTTTTTTGTAAAACTCGTCATCTCCTTTAAGGTCTATATTGATTGCATCTAGGTATGGCGCAATCATTTTTGTAGCCTCGGCTCCTATATAACCATTGCTTACGAAAACATTCTTAATTCCTCTGTCGTGCGCTATACGAGCACAATCGTATGCAAATTCAAAAAAAATTGTCGGCTCTGTATAAGTATACGATATGCTTCTGCACCCAGCCCTTTCCGACGAAAAAACTACTTGTTCCGGGGTAGTATATTCTCCAGGTATGTCATCACGTTCTTTTGAATATTGAGATATATCATAGTTCTGACAATGCAAACAACTAAAATTACAGCCAACGGTAGCAATGGAAAAAGATGTTGACGCAGGATGAAAATGGAACAATGGCTTCTTCTCTATAGGATCGATGTTCATAGAAATAATCTTACCGTAAACAAGACTATAGAGCCTGCCCTTTTCGTTTTTTCTCACACCGCATTTACCTCTTTTTCCATTATAGATTGTGCAACGATGTGCACAGAGAAAACACCGTACCTTCCGGTCCTTAAGTTCTTCATAAAACATCGCTTCCCTCATAAAAACAATTATATCACACTCTCCTAAGGTGGCAAGTAGAGAGTAACGAGTAGAGAGAATTTCAATTTTTAGTTTTCTCGCTATTTTCTGCTC
>CAYFYW010000529.1:0-5669 GCA_964347425.1 uncultured Nitrospirales bacterium | reverse complement strand
TCAAATAACGGACGCAAATTATTTGTATCTCCAGATGAAATAAAATATGAATTGGCAGAATTGAAAATAGTTGCTGTAACATCTACACCGGAAATCCGGCATGGGGAAAGTAGTTCTCGTGTCACAGAGCCTCAAAAAGAAATCCCTGCTGGAAAGCTTGAGAAAGAACCTCCTCCCCAGGGATCTGACCAGGGGTCTGGAGTTGAGCCTCCAGATCTGATAGAACCATCAGTCTCCAAAAAGCCGATCCTGCCACCTGATCTTCCGCCAGGGACTTCATTTACACCCGAGCAGATTAAAGCCTTTGTTTCCAAATCAAAAAAACCGCAGGGTGAGGATTACATAGTACTGAATTTTGACAACGCCAGTCTGAGAGACGTAGTGAAAACCATAAGCTCTATTACCAAGGAAAATTTTATTTTAAGTCCGGGACTGGATGCGAATATTACCATTTATTCTACGGGGAAGATTCCGACTTCTGAGGCGCTGAGTGTCTTTGAATCTATTCTCGAGGTCAACAACATCGCCCTTGTTAAATCAGGGCGCTTTTATAAAGTTGTTCCTGCTGCTGCCGCCAAAAAAAAGCCTCTTGAAGTTCAAAAAGTTAAAGACATCGAAGAAATTTCTTCCAAAGACAGAATTATTACACAAATAATCCAGGTGGAATACGTCCCCGCCAGTGAAATAAGCGGCGTGCTTCAGCCTCTTCTGACAGAGGACGGTAATATAATCCCCAACCAGAGAAACAATCTTCTCATTATAAATGATACTGCGTCAAGCATAGGACGTCTCCTGGTCGTGTTAAAAGAAATAGATGTTAATGCCTTCGAAAATAAGAGGATGCTGTTCTTTCAGCCAAAATACGCGGACATAAACAGCCTTACAGAAGAGGCGAATGAAATACTGAGCAGCCTGAACCTGACTCAGCACGGTATAGCGGTAATACCACTTGAAAGGATTAACAGCTTGATAGTCTTCTCCTCAAGCCCCAGCATCCTGAAGTCCCTCGAGGGGTGGCTGAAGAAACTTGATGAGGAGATAACCGCGGGTCAGAACATTTTCGTCTATCCGGTGCAAAACGTAGATGCCGAAAGCATTGCAGATATCCTAAGAACGATATACGAAACAGGTGCTGCCCCGGCAACGACCAAAAAAACCGCGGCGAAAAAAAGCCCCACGCCCCTCTCCAAGAAGCCCAGGCAACCTGTAAGGACCCGGCCCTCTACCCCGGCGAAAACAGAACAGGCCAAGATAGAGATTGTTACTTTTGAACCGACGAATTCTCTTGTCATTGTTGCTCCTCCGGGGGTATATAAAGACATGAGGGAAACCATAAAGAAACTTGATGTGTACCCGGAGGAGGTTCTCATCGAGGCAGTAATAGTGGAGGTGACGTTGACTGACGCTGACGATTTTGGTGTCCAGTGGTCGGTCCTTCATAGTGTGCATGTTGAGGGAGACGATTTCACAGGCCTTACACTGGGGCGTTCGTCGGATGCGCCGTCGATTCCACAAACAGTAAGCGCGGGTGAAGAAATACCTACTCTCCTGTCAAGCGGATTTTCTTATCTGCTGTTTAAACCTGATAAACTTGTCGCTCTGGTCCATGCTCTTGCCAGCAGCGGAGAAGTGAATATTCTCTCGAGCCCCAGACTTCTTGTTAAGGACCAGGAAGAGGCAAGTATAGAGGTCGGTACTGATATACCTACTGCAACGAGCACAACCTCAACCACTACAACGGATACCCTGACACAAAATATAGAATACAGGACAGTTGGAATAAAATTAAATATAAAACCCACGATAAATGACGAAAGGACTGTTGTCCTTGACATCGAGCAGGAAGTTTCTTCAAAAGGGGCAGATCAGCAGGTTGGACAAACGGGGAACCTGTTTCCATCTTTTAATACGACCACAACAAAGACATCCATTATTATACCGGACAAACAGGGGATTATTATCGGGGGATTGATGGAAGAGACGGAGGACACTAGTTATCAGGGAGTTCCGATCCTGAGTTCCATTCCGATTCTGGGTCACTTGTTTCGCTATAATACAGATTTAAAAACAAAAAAAGAATTGGTCATCATTATCACCCCGCACGTTATATCCAATAGAAATGAAGCAGAAATGCTCACGGCAGAATTCCTTGATAAGCTTCATAGAGTGAAGGCCTTCCTCGTTCAGAAAGATATGCGGATTAAAACGCGAACCTCAGAAGAAATAATCCCGGACCAGATCAATGAGTAATAATATATTGGCAATGAGAAAACCTCTCCGTTTAGGTGAAATACTCCTGGACAGGAAACTTATCACCACGGACAAGCTGGAACTGGCATTAAAAGAGCAATCCGCATTAGGAGGCTCTCGTCGCCTGGGAGAGATTCTTGTGGATCTCGGGTTCATATCAGAAGATGACATACTCAGAGCTTTGAGCTATCAGCTTGGCCTGGCATATATTAAGTTTTCCGAATTTCCAAAGGTAGTTCCCGACAGTTCATACCCCACCGTTAAATTCATGAAGCAATACAAACTTGTTCCAATCGGTGTTGAGGACAACGTACTGAAGATTGTCGTTTCCGACCCGCTTGATGAATATGCACTTGATGCACTACATGTTTTTACCGGAAAATCACTGGATGTGTCTCTCAGCAGTGAGAAGGATATCATGGAGGCAATTGAGCAGTATTTTGGCAGCAATGTTCAGATGACAACCATAATGGAAGGAATGAGAGAAGAGGAAATAGAACCGGAAGGGATTGAACTGCATGAAGATGTCCATCATCTGCGTGATATGGCGTTTGAGGCTCCCATCGTCAAACTTGTAAATATGCTCATTACCCGGGCAGTTGAAGGCAGAGCAAGCGATATACATATAGAGCCGTTTGAAAACAATATCAAGGTCAGATACAGAATTGATGGTGCTTTAAATGAGCTTGACCCTCTTCCGAAGCGTATTCAGGCTGCCGTTATCTCAAGGATAAAAATAATGTCGAGACTCAATATAGCCGAGAGAAGGCTTCCCCAGGACGGAAGAATAAAATTAAGGGTCTCCGGCAGAAACATAGACCTCAGGGTTTCGAGTATGCCGACTATTTTTGGAGAAAGCGTAGTAATGAGGATACTGGATAGCAGCAGTGCTCTGATTGTTCTTGAACATCTCGGTTTTCCTGAAAACACGCTGGGAAACTACAGGAAACTCATTACCGCTCCATACGGGATGCTTCTGGTTACGGGTCCTACCGGCAGCGGAAAAACCACAACGCTTTATGCATCCTTAAGCAAGATTAACTCTTTCGATAAAAAAATTATTACAATAGAAGACCCCATCGAATATCAGATTGAAGGGATAAACCAGATACAGGTAAAACCAAAGATAGGACTTACGTTTGCAAACGGTCTCAGGCATATTGTCCGGCAGGATCCGGACATTGTTATGGTTGGAGAGATCAGAGATATCGAGACCGCTGATATAGCAATCCATTCAGCGCTTACAGGGCATTTAGTCTTCAGCACTCTTCATACAAATGATGCGCCGGGTGCGGTAACAAGACTCCTTGACATGGGTATAGAGAATTTTCTCGTTTCATCTTCTCTCATCGGTGTTTTGGCGCAGAGACTCGTGAGAGTAATATGTCATACATGCAAGGCACCTTTTACACCGCAGCAGGAAATTATTGAGGCAATTGAGTTGTCAGATCCTAATATTACGACTTACTATGGAACGGGATGTGAAGAATGCAGACATACGGGTTATAAGGGCAGGACAGGGATTTTTGAGTTAATGCTGATGACAGAGGAAATAAGGCAGTTAGTTCTCGAAAAGGCGAGTTCAGACATAATCAGACAGAAGGCTGTGTCACAAAATATGTTGGGCTTGAGAGAATCTGGCTGGCAAAAGGTTAAACAGGGAATTACAACTGTTGAAGAGGTATTGAAAGTCACGCAGAAAGAAATCTGATGGAAACCTATTTATACGAGGCAACCACAAAAGAAGGCAGTGTAGTAACAGGGACTATTGATGCGGTAAACGAACGATTTGCTGTTGATCGACTTCAGGAGAAGGGTTATTTCCCCCTGAAAATAAACAGGGCCGAGGAACATAAAACCTTTGTCTCACGTCTTTTATCGTCACTCATGCAATCCCGCGTCAGAGAACGGGATATCATGACGTTTACCTATCAGTTGGGCGTGCTTCTTGATGCAGGTTTTCCTCTCGACAGGGCAATCTCCATTCTTTCAGAACTTTCCGAGAAAAAAGCACTGAAAGAAATGTTACAGGAGATTCTTTCACACGTGAGAAGTGGAAAATCTTTATCTGAATCATTATCCAGGTTCCCGTCTATATTTCCTTTATTTTATGTAAACATGATAAAGGCCGGCGAGACAGGGGGGTTTCTTGAGGATACAATTTCAAGAATGGCGGTATATCTCGAAAACTCTCAGGCCTTAAAAGAAGATGTTCGATCGGCCCTCATTTACCCTTTTATATTAAGTATTGTAGGGACTGCCGCTGTCGTCATATTACTTACATTCGTTGTACCAAAGTTTACAATGATATTTTCTGATATGGGCGAGGCCCTTCCATTGCCAACAACAATTTTGCTTTTCATAAGTGATGGTTTAAGACATTATTGGTGGATAATCACATTGTCTCTCTTTGGTGGCTTTCTCTTCCTGAGGCGTTACATCAAAGGTGAGAAAGGCCGACAATTATGGGACAGATTAAAGTTCAAGCTTCCCCTGTTTGGAAGGCTTAACAGGGAATCATCAGTCTCCCGCTTTGCAAGAACGCTCGGCACACTCCTTGGAAGCGGGGTACCAATACTTAATGCACTTCAGATAGTAAAAGGCACACTGGAAAGCGAGAGAATGGCCGAGATAATCTCTTCCGTGAGAGAAGGGGTAAGAAAGGGCAGGGGCATGTCAGAGCCTTTAAAGAACAGTGATATCTTTCCTCCCATTGCGGTACATATGGTAACAGTTGGCGAAGAGACCGGAAGACTTGATGAAATGTTACTTAAAATCGCTGACCGTTTTGATTTAGAGGTGAGAACTACGGTAAAAAGGATGCTTTCATTACTCGAACCCGCTTTAATTCTCCTTATGGGTATAATTGTCGGATTCATCGTCATTGCAATGCTTATGGCGATTTTCAGCATTAATGAATTACCGTTTTAATAATGAAAAATATAATGGGGGATAATATGTGGACTAAAAAGAGGAGAAAATATTTAAGCTGCCAGAAGGGTATTACGTTAATTGAATTAATGGTGGTTATGATTATCCTTGGTCTTCTGGCGTCTCTTGTTGTACCAAAGATGTTCGGTAAAGTAGGTCAGGCTAAACAGAGAGCAGCCTATGCACAGATAGAGCTCTTTGGAACTGCCCTCGATTCCTTTCGTCTCGATACCGGGCGTTATCCCACCACATCAGAGGGACTGGAGTCACTCATTACAATGCCGTCTGGTGTCGATTACTGGAATGGTCCATACCTGAAAAAGATGGAAATACCCCTTGATCCCTGGAACCATCCATATCATTACGAATCTCCGGGCAGCCATGGAGATTATGACCTTTATTCATATGGTGGAGATGGCACGGAAGGCGGAGACGGCGAAGATATGGATATCGTGAGTTGGAAGGGGCTTAAATAGGAATTCAAAATG
>CAYFYW010000528.1:0-1670 GCA_964347425.1 uncultured Nitrospirales bacterium | reverse complement strand
GGAATAAGAGGAAAAAAATTAATTTTGCTACAAATTGTGAAATCAGATACACAGGAGAGATAAAAATGAACTGTCTGTTCTGCAGAATTCTAGAAAAAAAGATTCCTTCAGAAACAGTCTATGAAGACGAACATGTCTTTGCATTTGAGGATATCAACCCCCAGGCACCTATTCATATACTCGTAATTCCCAAAAGACATATATCAACAGTACTTGAGGCAGGGCCCGGAGATAATGAGTTAATCGGGCAGTTATTTCAGATTGCGAACAGAATAGCACGTGACAGAGGTGTGGCTGAGAGGGGATTCAGGCTTGTCATGAACTGTAACCGGGAGGCAGGACAGACAGTGTTTCATGTGCATCTCCATCTTCTTGCGGGCAGACCGATGTACTGGCCACCCGGGTAAATAAGAAATTCCAATAACCAAATTCAAAGCTCCAAATAAACTCCGATTTCCGAATGTTCGAAACTGAGAAAAGGCGGTGCAACTCATCCAGATGTCTTGGTCATTATTTGGTTATTGGAGCTTGAGATCTGGAATTTAGAGGGGAGAATGTGCGATGAGGGAAAGAGAAAAAAGGACAGGTAATAGCAAGAAGCTATTTGACATTTATGAAACCCTTTATAAAGCCTTTGGTCCTCAGTACTGGTGGCCCGGAGAGACCCCTTTTGAAATAGCGGTTGGTGCAATTTTGACCCAGAACACGAACTGGGGAAATGTTGAGAGGGCGATAGACAATTTAAAAAATCATAAGACATTCAGCGCACGCGGCCTGCATAAAATGCAGAATAAGCGGCTTGCCCTGTTGATTAAACCGGCAGGATATTTCAATGTCAAGACTAAAAGGCTTAAGGAATTTTTGAATTTTCTGATAAATCATTACAGGGGCAGTATGAGAAGGATGAAGGCAGAAGATACGCACCGCTTAAGGGAGATCCTTCTTCACATAAACGGTATCGGCCCTGAAACAGCAGACTCAATATTGCTTTATGCCCTTGAAAAACCCGTTTTTGTAATTGACGCGTATACAAAAAGAATTATGCAGCGGCACGGGCTCGTTTCAGAAAGGGCAGCATATCATGAGATGCAGGACCTCTTTCATGAAAATCTTCCGAAAGATACAAAACTGTTTAATGAATACCACGCACTGTTTGTAAAATTAGGAAAGGATTACTGTAAAACAAAACCAAGGTGCGAGGGATGTCCTTTAGAAGGGGTATAATACCCCCCCTATCCATTTATACCTTTGAGAGAAAAGACTTTAAAAAGTTCCCCGAAGCCCGCGTCATGTAAGATATCCCAACTTCAAATAGTTCCAATCTTTAGATAAACTTACAGCATCAATTTCTTCCTGTAATCGAGTTTTTTGATTTTTCCTCAAAATACAAGATTGCTAACGGAAATCGTTGAGCTGTTTGCGTCATCACGCATATATGAAATGCTTATATAAGCTATAAATATTTTTAATTTGACAATTATATTACCTAATAACTATTATCATTTATTACATGCAAGGTGTTTCTCTGTTACGTATCCATAATTAGATTCTTATAACTTAGATTACATAACTGATTTTAGAAAATGCTAAACACTCCGTGAGAATGAGGGGCGATTAATTAAAGAAAACACTGGAAGTTTGGAAGAGATTTTGTCAAAAAACCTTGGATG
>CAYFYW010000527.1:0-6155 GCA_964347425.1 uncultured Nitrospirales bacterium | reverse complement strand
GCGAAGCCGAGTTCATCCCTCAGAACTGTCTGCTCGATGCTGGTCAGTACTGTTACACCCAGGAGTCTCGGTCTTTCAATGTTTTTTTTGAGAGAAACCTTAACAAGGGTCTGGGCTGCCTGTTTCATCATCTCCAGACCTCCGAGTGTATGGACATTGAACATAAATACTCCAAGGTCTGCTGCTACCAGAGCCGCCCCTGACACTGTATTGGGGATATCATGGTATTTGAGGTCAAGGAAGACTTTTTTCCCCTTTGCATTAATTTCCTCCACTATTTTTGGGCCAACGGCTGTGAAGAGCTCAGAACCAACCTTGAATATATTAATGTGTTCTTTAAACCTTTGAACTATGTCTGCAGCCTCTCTGAAGTTGGCCACATCAAGGGCAAGAATTATGCGGTCTTTAGCATTCATAAATAATAAATCAAAAATCAAAATAGAGAATATTTTAACCTAAATTGAGCGATTCTTATATGGTCTGATGTGCAAAGCAGGTTCAAAAATTCATAATGCGACCTGCCTGTGGCAGACAGGTAGGATATTGGAATTGCTTTAGTGCAATATTTAACCTTTCACCTGAGAAATGAAGATGTTTAAAGTAAGACAAAGGCTGCGCCAAGGTATCGCTATGAATTTTTTCACCCCCCTTGCACATCTTTATTAAATTAAATCGCTCAATTTAAGGTTAAAGAATTTTTTCCGCAATTATACATTTTGAATTTTGCATTTTTAAATTTTAGGAAGCGTTATCCCCTTCTGTGCCTGATATTTGCCCGTTTTATCAGCGTAGGAGGTTGTACAGAGTTCTTCAGCGCCTAAGAATATGGTCTGGGCGATGCCTTCATTGGCATATATTTTGGCAGGCAGGGGGGTTGTATTGGATATTTCTATTGTTACGTGACCTTCCCATTCAGGTTCAAGTGGCGTGACGTTAACCACGATGCCGCACCTGGCGTATGTCGATTTGCCCAGGCAAATAACTATTGTCTCTCTTGGAATCTTAAAATACTCTAAAGAAGTCGTAAGGGCAAAGGAATTTGGGGGTATTACACAGACGTCCCCTTTAAAATCAACAAAACTGTTCGGGTCAAATTTCTTTGGATCGATTATAGTTGTTTTTATATTGGTGAAAATCTTGAACTCGTCAGATATCCTCATGTCATAGCCATAGGAACTTATACCGAAGGAAATAACGCCCTCCCTTACCTGCTGTTCAGCAAAGGGTGTAATCATCCCTTTTTCGGCCATTTCCTTGATCCAGCGGTCGTTTTTTACCATTTGTCTCTGCATTTCAAGACCTGCCTGCATGCCTGAGGCATGTAAACCGGCAGGCAGGCAACAGGCAGGCTTATCCCGAAGCCCTGAACCAGATGGTACAGGGCGAAGTTTCGGGATTCCTCGGGTATGTACCGTATGGTACATACCGGGGTAAGCATCACACCTCACCAGCCAGGTGAGACTTTTGTGATGCTTAAAACTGTTCGAGGCTGATACTGTTACCCTCTAAAGTGGTTTAATACTGTTTCTATATCGGGATTCCAGTACGGGCCAGTGCTTGACACTTCTCATTATTTAGCGATATACTTACATTACCCTGGGGGAGGCAGAGCCTGAGAGTTCCCGATGCAGTGGGAAGACCCCTTGAACCTGAACTGGGTAATACCAGCGGAGGAAAGGGACGGGAATTAAAGACTTTACCGTATTCCTCAAGGTAAAATGTCCTTCGGGGATACGGTTTTATTTTTTTTGGATGATGGTGAGTAAAAGGAAATCCGAACCCAAGCCAATAAAAGAAATTCTTGCCAAGGCCTTAACATTAGAGTGTTTAAGCCTTAAGGAAGTCTCGGACCTTATCGTCTTGGAAGATGAGGAATTATGGGAAGAGGTTTTTGAGGCGGCCAGACTTGTTAAGGAAAAAGTATATGGTAACAGGGTTGTTCTGTTTGCACCTCTTTATCTATCAAACAGGTGCGTGAATGACTGCGTATACTGTGGATTTAGAAGTGGCAATAGAAGTGCAAGGAGAAAAAGCCTGACTGCGGACGAAGCTGTATGTGAGGCTTCACTGCTTTCGGACAGGGGATATAAAAGACTGCTTCTCGTTTCAAGTGAACATACAAAAATTGCAGGTACGGATTATATAGAAAAAATTGTTAGCAGTATTTATCAAAACACGGATATAAGGATTCTTCATATAAATTCGGCGCCAATGAGTATTGAAGATTTCAAGAGACTCAAGGGATGTGGTGTCGGTGTATATCAGTGTTTTCAGGAGACCTATCATTTTCCAACATACAAACGCATGCATCCTTCGGGACCCAAGGCTGATTATGAATGGAGACTTGGCGTTATGGACAGGGCAGTAGAGGCGGGCTTTGAAGATGTTGGCATGGGTGTTCTTTTAGGTCTTTACGACTGGAGGTGGGATGTGTGGGCATTAATAGCTCACAGTCACAGGCTTATTCATAAATATGATTTTGGACCGCACACCATCTCTGTGCCCAGACTGCAGCCCGCTGAAGGTTCTGCACTGACTGCAACAGGATATGAGGTTTCTGACGGGGATTTGAAGAAGATTGTCTCAATATACAGGCTGGCACTTCCTTATGTGGGTATTGTAATTTCCACAAGAGAGTCATCTAAACTCAGGGATGAACTTTTCTCAGCCGGCGTATCTCAGATTTCAGCAGGTTCAAAGACGAGCCCTTTTGGATACATAGACGATGGTGACACAGCACAGTTTGAAATAGGAGACAGAAGGAGCCTTGAGGAGATTATGAAGAAAATTGCAAGCATGGGACTTCTTCCGAGTCTCTGCACTGCATGTTACAGGGAAGGCAGAAGCGGCGAGAGGTTTAAAAATCTTGCAGAGAAGCAGGGTATTAAAAACTTCTGTCAGGAGAATGCGCTCTTGACTCTAAAAGAATACATTGATGATTACGCGTCAGGTGATGTAAAGAAAATGCTTATAGACAGGCTGGTACAGGAAAGCGAAAAGAGCCATAACGGCCTTTCGGAGAAATTCAAACTCATAGAGCAGGGGATAAGGGATATACACGTGTGACAATTTACAATTAACAAATTACAAATAACAAATAATTGAAAACTAAGAATTATGAAAATTAAGTTAAACGGGACATTATCAGAGTTTGAAAAGGGTACTACTGTTGCAGGGCTTCTTAGGAACCTTCAGATTGAGCCTGAAAGTGTTGCTGTAGAGGTTAACCTTGATATTGTGAAGAAACGGGATTATCAAAAATGTGAGCTAAAAGACGGTGATTCAATAGAAGTTGTGAACTTTGTGGGAGGAGGATAAAAAATTTAAAATTTACATTTTAAATTTTCAAATCCCAAATCACAAGCCTGCCGTCCGCCTGCCTGCTCCATGAGTCGTAGACCGGTAGGCAGGGCAGGCAGGTACCAAACAACAAATAAATTCCAATATCTAGGTACCAATAGCCAATAAACGATAATTAAAAGTTTGGATTTTGGAATTTGATTATTGGAAATTGTCTGTAATTTGGGATTTGGTTATTGGGATTTATTTAGAATTTAGGATTTATTAGTAAAGGGAGATGCTAATGGACGACAAGTTGGTAATAAAGGGTATTGAATTCGGTTCCCGTCTCTGGGTTGGAACAGGTAAATACAGGGATTTTGATGAGACAAGGCGGGCAATAGAGGCATCAGGAGCTGACGTTGTTACCGTTGCTGTAAGAAGGGTAAATATTTTTGACAAGAAATCAGAGAATTTACTTGATTATATAGACCCGAAAAAATACAAGATTCTGCCTAATACGGCCGGCTGTTATACGGTTGAGGATGCTTTGCGGTATTCCAGACTTGCAAGAGAGGCCGGGATATCAGACCTTATAAAGCTTGAGGTTATTGGTGATGAGAAGACCCTTTTCCCTGATACATGTGGTCTTTTAAAGGCAACAGGTATACTGGCTAAAGAGGGTTTTATTGTACTCCCCTACACAAACGATGACCCGGTCATGGCTCAGCGCCTGGTGGATGCGGGCGCTTCAGCTGTCATGCCTCTTGCTGCACCTATTGGGTCAGGGCTTGGTATCAGGAATCCATATAACATAAAAATAATACTTGAACAGGCTAAAGTACCGGTGATTGTTGATGCCGGTGTTGGGACTGCCTCTGATGTTGCAGTTGCCATGGAACTCGGCTGTGATGCAGTATTGCTCAATACGGCGATTGCAGGCGCTCAACAGCCCGTTGTCATGGCAGCGGCAATGAAACATGCTGTGATAGCTGGCCGTCTGGCCTATAAGGCAGGAAGGATACAGAAGAAGCTTTATGCGACTGCAAGCAGTCCGATAGAAGGAATGCTTTAAAAACAGTGATCAGTGAACAGTAAAGAGAGATTAATTGATTTCAGACTTTATCTCATTTCAGACAGAAAACTTGTTACTCGTCACTCGTCACTCATCACCGCCGTTAGGAAGGCATTAAAGGGCGGGGTCAGGGCAGTCCAGCTTAGAGAAAAAGATTTGGGTACGCGGGAGCTGTTAAAATTGGCATACACGATGAGAAATTTAACAAGACAATACAACGTCAGGCTTTTTATCAATGATAGGCTTGATATTGCGCTCGCCGTTGGAGCAGACGGTGTTCATCTTACACAGAACAGTATTCCTGCTTGTGCTGTTAGAAAAGCTGTAAAGAAAAAGCTCATGATTGGTGTCTCAGCTCACTCTTTAAAAGAGGCAAAAGATGCTGAAAAAGGCGGTGCAGATTTTATAACCTTTGGACCGGTTTATAGAACACCTTCAAAATTGAAATACGGCAGGCCTCTTGGTATAAGAACATTAAAAAAAGTCAGCAAAAACATGAAGATTCCTGTTTTTGCAATTGGGGGGGTAAAAATCAACAAGATAAAGGATTTAAAAAAAACAGGGTCATATGGTGTAGCCATGATATCAGAGATTTTGGGTGCTGAAAATATACAGCGTAAGGCGGAGGAAATCGTTAGTGAACGAGAGGACGCTGTTTAAGCCGTTCAAACCATTGAAATCGTTCAAACTGTTTGAGCGGCTTGAATGGTTTGAACTGATTGAACATTCTTTGGAAGACATATGACAAAAAATTTAAAAGAGACAAGAATTGAACTTGCCAGAAAAGGTGTAATTACTGATGAAGTAAGACAGGTAGCACTCGCTGAAGGCGTTGGGTCAGAACAGCTTTCCCAGGACATTGCATCAGGTCTTGTGGTTATATCAAGAAACATGCATCATGGCATAAAACCTTTAGGCATAGGAAAAGGCTTAAAGACGAAGATAAATGCCAATATCGGAACGTCAAAGGACAAGATTTCCTTTGACGAAGAGATGCAGAAGCTTGAAGTGCTGATTAAGTACGGTGCTGATGCTGTCATGGACCTTTCAACGGGTGGTCTTATCAAGGATATTAGAAGGATGCTTCTCAGCAGATCATCCATTTCAGTCGGAACTGTGCCTATATACGAGGCGGTTGCAAAGGCTGCTGAATCTGAGGGTTCTATTGCAAAGATGAGCGTTGATGAACTCTTTGAGACCATTGAAGAACATGCTGAAGACGGTATTGACTTTGTTACCGTTCACTGTGGACTGACAAAGAAAACCATTCAGACACTGAGAGAGGATGGAAGAATACTCGATATTGTAAGCCGAGGAGGTGCGTTTCTGCTTGAGTGGATGATATATAATGACAGGGAAAACCCGCTGTATGAATATTATGACAGACTGCTTGATATTGCAAGAAAATATGATCTTACCTTAAGTCTTGGCGATGGTGCACGGCCTGGTTGTCTTGCCGATGCAACAGACAGGACACAAATAGATGAGCTTGTAACACTCGGAGAATTAAGGGACAGGGCAGTAGAGCAGGGAGTACAGGTTATCATAGAAGGTCCCGGGCACGTGCCTCTTCATCAGGTTGAACTGAATGTAAAAATGCAGAAAGAGATATGTAAAGGCGCTCCTTTTTATGTTCTTGGTCCTCTGGTTACTGATATTGCAATGGGTTATGACCATATTGCTGCGGCTATCGGAGGAGCACTTGCCGGTTCTGCCGGTGCTGATTTTCTCTGTTACGTGACACCGTCTGAACATATAAGACTTCCAAACTCAGAAGATGTAAAAGAAGGGGTTATTGCAT
>CAYFYW010000526.1:0-5841 GCA_964347425.1 uncultured Nitrospirales bacterium | reverse complement strand
TACCATAATAATGCTTTATTCTTCCAAATATTTTACCGTCAATGGACGCATTCTTGAGTTTACCTTCAATTATTTTTTTTACACCGTTTAGATAGCTTTCCTGTTCTTCTCTTTTTTTTGCGACCTTACCTACCAGTTCTTCATATACCCGGGGCATAAGATACTTAATACTTAAGTCCTCGAATTCCGTTTTTAACCATCCGATACCGAGACGGTTTGCAAGCGGGGCATATAGCTCGAAGGTATCACGGGCTATTTTCTGTCTTTTCTCCTCTGTCAGATATCCGAGGGTACGCATATTATGGAGTCTGTCTGCAAATTTTATAAGTATCACCCGGATATCCTTTGCCATTGCGAGAAATATTTTTCTGAAGTTTTCAGCATATGCCTGTGCGCTTGATTTAAATTCCATTTTGCCCAGTTTAGTAAGGCCCTCCACAAGAAAGGAAACCTCGTCTCCAAAGAGTCCCTTTATGTCTTCAACCGTTGTGTCTGTATCTTCAATCGTATCATGGAGCAGCCCTGCCGCAATGGTTGCGGTGTCCATGCGCATATCGGTAAGAATTGCAGCAACGGCAAGGGGGTGCTCTATAAAAGGCGAACCCTCAATCCGTTTTTGTCTAATGTGGGCTTCTTTTGAGTATGCATATGCCCTGCGCAAAAGGTTAAAATCCGCTTCAGGGTTATAAGAGAACACCTTATCTATCAAGCCATTGATAGTGCTGATTTCTTTTATCTGAGATACGACCATAATTTTATTATACAACTAACAGGCCGTAAATTCTAAATCTGAGAATCCGTGAATAACAAATTTCAAAATTATCATTGCAAAATGAGCATTTGACAATGCCTGAGAATAAATTTGAGATTATTAGTGTCCGCTTACATGTCATGCTGAATTTATTTCAGCATCTAATAAAAACAGTCCTGAATCAAGTTCAGCACAGGGTTCGGGGTGACAGATGAAACCATCTCTTTAACGTGTTTAGACAAAGTATCTTAATAACGTCTTGTTTTTCGGGTAGTTGCTGTATATTTTTGCCGGGCAGAAGCGGTTTGAAATGTTAGTTGTTAATTTTACATCTGATTTGTCATTAGATTTGTTTTTTAAATGCCTGGTCTCAGAGCCTTGAGGTTTAATTGGAGAGATCTATTGCCATTCCATTCATTTATGCCTGGTGCAAAGGCAATATCCACGGTGCGGGAGTTCTCGATTATGTCTAACGAATCAGCCATGCAAAAGCCAATTGTGTCTATAGTAACAGCTTTTTGCTTCAGTTTCATTTTCAGGTGATTGTTGCCCACTATCCTCTGTTCCCTGACTTCAATTCCCTTTGCTCCGAATACGGGTCTTTGGTTTGCACTGCCAAATGGCTCGAGAAGATCAATTTCTTTTACAAGGTTGAAATTCACTTCAAACAATTCAACCCCTGCATCTATTTCAATCGTCGGCATCATATCGTCTCCGCAGAGAGTGTTTTTGACTATAATATTTATTTGCTCTTTGAAGGCAGGCAAATTTTCAGCGTGCAGTTTAAGTCCTGCTGCCTGACTATGACCGCCGAAACCGAGGAGTAATTCTGCACATTCTGTAATCCCTCTGTAGAGATGAAAGGGAGGAATGCTTCGTGCTGAACCTTTTGCGATATTATCTGTAACTGAGAAAAGAAAGGTCGGCCTGTAAAATATGTCAGCAAGACGTGATGCAACGATACCGATCACCCCTGGATGCCATTCGGAAGAATAGAGTACAATTGAACTGCCCAAATTGCCGGCATCAATCATGCCGAGTGCTGATTTGTAAACATCTTCTTCTATTTTTTGCCTTTTTCTGTTTTTGTCATCAAGAAAGGAGGCTATTCCCCTTGCCTTTGCGCTGTCCTGTGTTAGAAAAAGTTCTACGACTTCATTTGCATCGCTGAGTCTTCCTGCTGCATTAATCCTGGGAATTATCGTGTAAGAAAGAAGGCCTGAATGAAGGTCCTTATTGGCTATGCCAGATACTTCTTTTAATGAATCGATCCATGGTTTAGACGGGCTGTCGCTGCGACCCTTCGAGACCGGGTTGAACGGATATTCCACGTTATTTAGGGCCTTGAGACCGTATGTTGCAAGGATTCTGTTTTCTCCTGTAAGGGGCACAGAATCTGCAATAGTTCCTATAGCGGTCAAGGCAAGAAGGCTTCCCAACATCCCATTTTCAGCATGTCCCAGAATTGCCTGCGCCAGTTTATAGGCAACACCAACGCCCGCAAGATGTTTATATGGATATTGAGAATCTATGCTGTGAGGGTTGATGATTGCCATTGCATCAGGAAGTTTCTCTGGAGGCTCATGGTGGTCTGTAATAATTACATCTATCCCGAGTGAGACTGCCATTGAGACTTCTTCTTCAGAACTTATACCGCAGTCTACAGTTATTATCAGACCTGCACCAAGGGACTGAGCCTTTCTTATTCCCTCCATATTAAGCCCGTAACCGTCAATGATTCTGTTGGGAATATGATAATAGGTTTTTAAGCCGAGCATTCTTAAAACAGAAACAAGGAGTGCTGTTGCGGTGATACCGTCAGCATCGTAATCACCAAAGACAAGTGCTATCTCGCCATTGCCTACAGCAGTTTCTATTCGCCGAACCGCTTTTTTCATGTCTGGCATAAGAAAAGGGTCATGGAGATTTTCCAGGGATGGAGAGAGAAAGTCTTTTATGGATTCCGCGTCTTTAAGCCCTCTGTTTACAAGTATTTGAGTGAGTGCGGTAGATACAGAAGTTTTTCTTGAGAGGTACTCTAAAAAGTCAGCATTGGTTTTATTGACCAACCATCGCCTATTCATAGTAATCCCAAATAATACAATTAACCACGATGAACGCGGTCACCTTCACCCCTGCGAATCTGCCGATGCGGAGTCGAGTCTGATATGTAAAAATGCCGTTTGTGATATTTTAAAAGTTCTATAAAAAGGACACAGAGAGTTACTTGAAAACAAGAGATTTTTTAATGTTAAAAAAATACCTCTGTGAACTCTGTGGCTCAAAGAGTTGTTTTTGAATTTCATTTCTTTCCAAAAGTTTTCTTGGCCCCTGACATGAGCACTACCGGGCTTGCAACAAAAATTGAAGAATACGTTCCGATTATAACCCCCAGCATTATTGCAAAGGCAAAGTCATGAATTATTTCGCCGCCGAACACAAAAAGCGATAGAGCGGCAAATAAGGTGGTCAGAGAGGTAATTATGGTCCTTGGAAGGACTTCATTAATGCTCTTATTTATTATTATATAAGCAGATTCTTTGTGCCTTGCCCTCATATTTTCTCTTATCCTGTCAAAGACAACCACGGTATCTGTGAGGGAATAACCTGCAATCATAAGAAGGGCGCTTACAAGAATCAGATTTATTTCTCTATCCACCAAATAAAAGAAGCCGAGGACGGCCAGGACATCATGAAACGTCGCAACGGTCGCACCGATACTGAACCTGAATTGAAATCTCAACCCAATGTATATCAGGATTCCTATGATTGCTGCAATAATCGCGAAGAGGGCATCTTTTCTCAACCTCGACCCTACCTTCGGACCTATTTCGGTAGTTGAGTCCACAATAAATTTATTTTCCGGAAATTTCTGTGAAAGGACAGAAAGTATCTTCTCCGATTGGTTGCCGAGAATCTCCTCGCCTTTTTTTATTTTGATGAGAATTTTATTTTCCTCGGGAAAATCCTGGAGGTCAAAATCAGTTATGCCACTATCATTTAAAACCTCTCTCACATCCTGCAGGGGTATATATGTACTGAATTTTACCTGAACGGCTGTGCCACCGGCAAAGTCGATTCCCAGATTGGCTGTTCCCCTTGCTACCTGAATTATCGTGAAAAAACCTATTATCATGAGTACTGCGGAAAGACCAAGGGCGTAAAACCTTTTGCTCATAAAATCAATCTTTGTTTTCCTTATAATTTCGATCATATGCTGAGTTTTTTAATATCCCACTTGGAAGTAATTAGATCAAAAACTGTTTTCGTCCCGATCAGCGCCGTGAAAAGATTAATAAAAACGCCCCATCCGAGAGTAACAGCAAAACCTTTTATTGGTCCGGTACCGAACTGGAACAGCACAGCGGCTGTTATCAGAGTCGTAACGTGGGAATCAAAAATTGTCCAGAAAGCCTTGTCATAGCCTGAGTCAATAGCTGCCCGATGTGTTTTCCCCAGTCTGAGTTCCTCTCTTATTCTTTCGAACATAAGAACATTACTGTCAACAGCCAGTCCAATTGCGAGTATTATTCCTGCAATGCCCGGCAGCGTAAGGGTTGCCTTGAACATTGAAAGGGCGCCGATAAGAAAAATAATATTGAGAGCAAGAGCAAAATCTGCAATTACTCCCGAGAGCCTGTAATACACAATCATGAAGACAACAACAAGAATTGCCCCGATTATGCCTGCTTTTATACCTGCCTGGATAGAATCCCTTCCAAGGGAAGGTCCAACAGTTACATTCTGGAGCATCTTCAACGGTGCCCTGAGAGAGCCGGATCTGAGGACAATAGCTAAATCCTTGGCTTCATCCATACTGAAAGATCCGGTTATCTGCGCGTTGCCACCAGGGATTCTTTCTCGTATTACCGGAGCTGAATAAACATTGTTGTCGAGAATTATTGCAAGGCGCTTCTTTACGTTGGCTTCGGTTATCTGCTCAAAAAGTTTTGCACCTGCGCTGTCAAATGACATTGATACATATGGCTCGTTGTATAACTGATCAATATTGACCCTTGCTTCTGTGAGAAGATCCCCGGTCATGAGGGTCTGTTTTTTAAGTAAATAGACTTTTTTTGTAACTTTGCCGGTTTGTTTATCAACTACCCTGCCAAAGAGAATCTCATCATCTTCTGGAATTTTGGACGTAAACTCCTGAATTATCTTTTCTTCCTCAACAGCAGAAATATTTTCCGGGAGCTGTGAAGCTATGGGGTTGTCGTCGTCAAGGAGTTTGAACTCCAGAATTGCGGTCTTCCCTATTAGATCGATTGCCCTCCTGGTTTCTTTAATCCCGGGAAGTTGAACTACTATCTCGTTAGATGCCTGCGTGTGAATAGTAGGCTCTCTCACTCCAAACTGGTCAATTCTGTTCCTGATGGTCTCAAGCGCCTGATCTACAGAGGAATCTTTTATCATGGTAATTTCTCTTTCTGTTAGTCTGTAAATAAGCTTTTCGGGTGATTCTTTTACCACCCTTAAGTTAGGATAGCTGTCAGATACGGTTTTCTTAATATCGGTGTTTGATGGTGTGATTATTATTTCTGAATCACCCTTTTTTACCTCTGCTTCAAATCCTTTGTCCTTGAGAACATTTCCAAGGTTCGGAACAATTCTTTCCATGGTTATGTCTACAGCCCTGTCACCTTCAACTTCAAAAACAAGATGTAACCCACCCTGGAGATCAAGGCCAAGGGTCATGCCCTCGTGAGGCATATAATTTTTCCACCACTGAGGCATTACTGAAAAGAGCGGAGTAGAGGGTAGCAAAAAAATGATAGACAGAACAGTTGCAGCTGCAATTAATGAAACACGCCAAAAGAATTTCTTTTTCACCAACCCCCCAATTTTACGTGACTGAGTAATTAAGTCACTAAGTCTTTAATGATGTTGAGAATACCTTTTGATGATGTAATAATTCAATAACTCAATGACTTAATAACTTAAGAGCTTGACTTATCCCTAAGTCCTGCGACACCGCTCCTGCTTATCTTTATTTTTACATTTTCCGCTATTTTAACGGTTAATGTATTATCCTCCATACCTTCGATAAAGCCATGGATGCCACCGGATGTAATAATTTTGTCTCC
>CAYFYW010000525.1:0-2267 GCA_964347425.1 uncultured Nitrospirales bacterium | reverse complement strand
ATTTTCCCTTATAATCCCCATAGAAATCAGCTCAGTTAATATCCTTGACTCAGCGGCTAAGTTCAATAGGTTTTATCAGCAATGCCTCCGGCACTGCTGATAAAACACTCTCTATTTTATTACTGAGATTTCCGTATCTGCCTTAAAAAACAACATAACTTACAGTTATGTATGCCGTGTATACCGTATAACTTGTCAGTTAAAGTCTGCCCATGGGAATTCGGCAGTTCACCCATGTAGCTAAAGGGAGGTGTAAGGGGTAACCCAAAGCATTAAGTTCTCTGAGAAAGTCTCATTGAGTGAGGCGAGCAAACCTGCGGGTCGTAGCAAAAGCGAACCTGGATGTAGCCTCGTAAATGTTAAACTGGAGTTGCCGACTTTTTATAACTATGAGGAAGGCCGTAGCATCTATCCTAACGAAAACTGCCAAAACCGATAGGTGGACTCCCGGGGTAGCAGGGTCGACACGCACGGGAAGCCATACGGGGTAGCACGGGAGACCCTTGCAGATGTCCCGAAATATCGGGGCAACTGGTAAATATAAGGCAAGGCCGAAGTTTCACAGGGTCTGTAAGGGAGTCGGAGTTGCCCATAGTACCGTCTGCATCGCAAGGACAACACAACCTTGAGAGAGGGAAGGGGCAATACCTTCATCATGTTTCTGAAGGAGGGAAGGAAAGGAGATTACATAGATGCTATTAACTCCTGAAATTCTGGAACTTTGGTGGAAACTATGCCGGAGTGTCAAGCAGATGTCTGTGAAAACCCCTGGAAGAAGATGATTGGAAAGCCGTATTCGGGAAAACTGAACGTACGGTTTGATGAGGCAGGGGATGGAGAAGTGCTATGGAGAACCTAAACGGGCACGAAACTGGAAACGGTGGATACAGCCAAGGGGATACCTACTGTAACTCGCCATTCCTTGACCCTATCTTCAGCGCTTCCACCATAGAGCAGCCCCTTCACCGGCGCCTTTTTTAGATCACCAGTTCTATCAGAATTGTTAATTATTGTTTTCTATATATCCGGGGCACCAAAAGTTCAAGTTACAATATTTAAGTTAACAATGATATATATTGAACCTGAATGAATCCGGATTATTATTGCGAAAGCAGGCTTTATGATTTAAAATAAATAAATGCAGGAGGTGAATATATGGCTGTAGCAGCGAAGCACGTTAAACATCCGTACATTACAACCGATAAAAAAATCAGAGGCGGTGTGCCAATAATTGCCGGGACGGGAATCAGGGTACTGGATGTAGCTATCAGATATGAAGTGATGAGCATGTCACCTGAGGATATCATTGTTGCCCTTCCACATCTGAACCTGTCGCAGGTACACGATGCACTTTCATATTATTATGAACACAAATCCGAAATCGATGAGGATTGGCAGCAGGCTATAAAAAAAGCAAAGTCAATGAAAAAGGCTGCCAAGTCACCCCTGGAGAAAAAACTTGGCAAAATTAAAGATATATGCCGATGAGAATGTTGATATAAGAGTTGCAGAAGGATTAAGAAAACGGGGCATTAAAGCATTTTCAGCTTTGGAAAAGAATAAAACAGGTATTCCTGACATTGAGCACTTCACATATGCATAGAATCAAAAAGCAGTCATCTTCACCCACGATCATCATTTCCTCGAAATAGCAAAATCATACACGAATCAGGGCAAAAAACATTGGGGTGTGATCTTTGTCAGTATGAATCAGCTCAGTATTGGTGAATGCATCAAGAGATTGGCCCTTTATGCTGAGGTTCTGTCAGCGGAAGAGATGGTTGACAAGATAGAATTCCTATAGAACAGCACTAGATTCTTCACTGCGGGATTTGGATGATCTCACAAACAAAGGCGTTTTTGAGCGCAGAGGAGTTCGAAAGGGGTCGCACTACATTCTTGCAAAGAAAAAGGGACATTTGAAACATAGGCAAACGAACAAAGTTCACGAAAAGCTAATAGGAATTAGGACATTTATGAGACATTTGGGACATAACCATCAAGCAGGAAATAAAGAAGAATCGACTCATAAAATGATAAACGGGAAGTAATTCTGAAGGTTAATATAAATCCCCCCTTCACCAGCGATTCACTGTTATTCAGCATGTCTATCAAACTTCATGGAATTCAGATTGATTGTGACATAAGTGACCTGCCCCAAGTTATTGTACCACTCCATGAGTAGTATTTAAATGCAAATAACTGGGAACCACGACCTCCGGTGCAGGCGGCCTGTATCCCAAAGCACTATGAGGGCGTATATGATT
>CAYFYW010000524.1:0-1600 GCA_964347425.1 uncultured Nitrospirales bacterium | reverse complement strand
TTATGTTTCCAATCCTTTTTAAAACGGGACCCGTTACGTTGCATACATATGGGGTTCTTGTTGCTATAGGTTTTATCGTTGGAATTACAGTTACGGTGCGCCTGGGAAAGCGGGCAGGCATTGCCAGGGAAAAAATACTTGATATAGGTTTCTATACACTAATTGCAGCTATTGTGGGCTCACGCCTTTTTTTTGTGCTTTCTGAATATGAATATTATCTCGAAAACCCCTTTGAAATCTTCAAGATATGGGAGGGCGGACTTGCGTTTTTCGGTGGGCTGCTTCTGGCTATTCCAGTGCTTATCCTTTATGTGAAAAAGAATGCCTTACCCCCATGGAGAATTCTTGACCTCTTTGCTCCAGGCCTGGCGATCGGCCATGCTATTGGCCGTATTGGTTGTTTTTCTGCTGGATGTTGTTATGGAAAGCCCACGGCTCTGCCCTGGGGCGTCACTTTTAATAATCCGGACTCTCTGGCAGTAACAGGCATATCACTTCATCCTGTTCAGTTATATGAATCTGCAGTGGAACTTGGAATTTTCACATTTTTGCTGTTGCTGAGAAAACATAAGAGCTTTGACGGCCAGATTATGTGGACATACGTGCTCTTATATTCGATAGCCAGGTTTTTCATCGAATTTTTCAGAGGTGATAAAGCACGGGGTCTTCTCTATAGTGATTTTTCAATAGCTCAGGGAGTAAGCGCCTTGCTTTTTGTTGCTGCTTTTTTCTTTTTATTCTCTCAGAGGAAGAACAAACACTAAAAATTAAACAGGATAACAGGATGAACAGGATTATAATCATATTTATCCTATAGTTATCCAGTTCATCTTATTAATATCAGATTATTAATATCAGAAAGTATTTATTTCTTGAAAAATGTACAATGAAATATTATATGTTTAAAAACAATAGGTTAACTGCTTAAGGCACTCATATTCTGTTTTGGCTAATTTGTATCGGTTTCGTAGTATAAAGTAAAGATTAAGCGGGATAAAAATTTTTGATTAATAAGATAAAAAATCATTTTGATCTCGATGCGAGTCGGAGTTTACCCGCCTCCGGCGGCGCCAAAGGCGACCAGGGTTTAGTCGACTCGACCTGAGAGTCCCTTCGACCTGTCTAAATATTTTTATAAAATGTGTGTGAATTCAGGTTAATTTGTTGCTAAATAATTACAATTAAAAGTTATCTACTCAGGTTGTCAGGTTCACGGTTAGTCGCCTTATGTGAGTAAGATTGTTTGTAAATCAATTCGAGTATCAGTTGCCATGCCTCAATATCTTCAACCCGTTTAATTTTCGTCGTTTCTACCCTTGAACCTTGAACCCTGGAACTGTGAACATGAGTAGTTACATTAAAAGAAGAAATATTTTAGTCAGTGAATGTCAGTGGCTAATTGAAGTTTTTTGGCTAAATCAGCGCGAATAACTCCCGAGCGGCAGATAAGCCTCTGGATTTAAATCAAAACCCATAATTTTTCCCGCCTGGCAGTGGAAGTATCCAGCTGAGGCTATCATGGCGGCATTATCAGTGCATAAATTTGGTGACAGGAGATACGCGCGTATCTTTTCCTCTTCAGCTCTTTTTTTTATCAATT
>CAYFYW010000523.1:0-12222 GCA_964347425.1 uncultured Nitrospirales bacterium | reverse complement strand
CAACAGCGCTGTTGATTTTTGTGTTGCTTTGTTCTCCTTCGGCGCTTTATGCCCAGGAGGATAAAAAGCAGGGTATGCCGCCCGCAAAAGTAGTGGTATCGGATGTAAGAACGGGCACGGTAGCGCCGGAGGCTGAATTTGTCGGAACGGTCTATTACCAGGAGGTATCAGATGTGGCCTCTGAGGTGAACGGTAAAGTAGAGGCAGTGAGTTTCGAAGAGGGCAAAAGGGTAAAAAAGGGGCATGTGCTCATCCGCCTTAGTGCGGACCTGCACGAAAAAACGCTGCAGGCAACCCGTGCAACCTATGAGCAGGTGTTGTCAGACCTGGAAAAGGCAAGAAAAGATCTCAAAAGGGCGGAAAACCTCTACAGGGAAAAACTCATATCAGAACAGTCCTATGATGAGCACGGCTTCAGAGTAAAGGGTCTTGAGAAAAAGGCCGCCTCTCTGATGGCTGATGTGGGACGGCTTGAGATAGAGCTCCAGAAAAAGGTCATAAAGGCTCCATACGATGGTGTGGTTATTCAAAAACACGTTGACAGGGGAGAGTGGCTTTCACCAGGGGCAAAGGTTGCAACTATTGCACAGGATGAGTTAGTGGACGTTATTGCAGAGGTCCCGGAGGGGGTGATCAGGCATGTCAGACAGGGTGTTGATATAAGGATACGTGCTGGCGGAAGAAACACAACGGGCACGGTTTCTGCGCTGATACCAAGGGGTAATATATCGACAAGGACTTTTCCTGTAAAAATAAGGGTGAAAAACACTCTATCCCTTATTGAAGGGATGGAGGCCAGGGTGAATCTGCCCGTGGGCAAAAAGCAGGAGACCCTTCTGGTGCCGAGAGACGCTGTTATAACTGTATTCGGCAATACGGTTGTATTTGCTGTTATAGACTCAAAGGCCGGTATGATACCCGTAAAGGTGATAGGGTATAAAGGTATGACAGCCGGGATACTTGCAGAGGGACTCTCAGAGGGCATGAAAGTGGTGGTTAAGGGTAACGAAAGGTTAAGGGATGGACAAGAAGTACAAATCAGTCATTGAGAAATTAAGCCATTCAGTGATTGAGCTTTATAAATGACTTATTAACTGAATAACTTAATGACTTATTAATAACAGATGGATATTGTTCAATTCTCCATAAAAAAACCTGTTACTGTGATTGTAGGTGTAATCCTTGTGGTCCTGTTCGGACTGATAGGTTTGCAGAGAATGCCGTATCAGCTGAGCCCTACGGTAACAGAGCCCGAGATAACGGTAAGGACTACGTGGGTCGGCGCCACCCCGTATGAAATTGAGCGTGACATCATAGAAGAGCAGGAAAATGTCCTGAAGGGAATCCCGGGGCTTATAGAGATGGAGAGCTCTTCCTTCAACAGCCAGGGGACTGTTACCCTGAGATTCAAGATAGGCACTGATGTCGATGACGCCCTGCTCAGGGTGTCGAACAAGCTGAATGAGGTTCCTTCATACCCGCTGAACGCTGACAAACCGGTTATTAATGCTACCGGCGCAGCCACAACCCCTGTCATATGGATGATATTAAAGACCACGGAAGACAACCCGGATTCCATAAACTGGTATAAAACCTTTTTTGAGGACGAGATAAGACAGTACCTTGAGAGGGTGGAGGGCGTCGCAGACCTCTTTATCGGCGGTGGAACGGAAAAGGAGATGCATATCGTTGTAAAGCCTGAAAAACTGGCTGCCCACGGCCTTACGGTTAATGATGTAATAAATGTCCTGCGCGATGAAAATGTGAATGTATCGGCAGGCACCATGGGCGTTGGAAGGAGAAACTACAGAATCAGGACTGTCGCGGAGCTTAAGTCCCCGAAGGAAATCGAAAAGATAGTTATTAAGTCAACAGGCCAGAGGCGCATTACTGTATCGGATATAGCCAGTGTAGGTTTTGGATATGAAAAGCTTACTGTTGCCATGCTGCAAAAAGGAAGAGAAGGTGTTGCGGTCGGCGTCAAACCCGAACCAGGTGCAAATATACTGGAACTGACCGACAGGGTGGAGGAGATGGTTACATGGCTAAATGATCATAAGCTCAGGCCGGAGAATATCTATCTTGACTGGGTTTATGACCAGCGGCCGTATATAAGGGGCGCTATAGGGCTTATGAAGAGAAACATAGTTATCGGAGGATTACTTGCTCTTACTGTTTTATTAATATTTCTGAGGAGTGTTTCATCAACAATAATTGCTGCCTCTGCCATACCTATCAGCGTGATAGGAACGTTCATATTTATGAACGCACTCGGCAGGAACCTGAATGTCGTAAGCCTCGCGGGTATTGCCTTTGCCGTAGGCATGCTTGTTGACAGCGCAATTGTTGTCCTTGAAAATATTGACCGCCACAGAAAAATGGGAAAATCCCCTTTTGAGTCTGCACATGACGGTGCAAAAGAGGTATGGGGCGCAATCCTTGCCTCAACCCTTACAACAGTGGCTATTTTCCTGCCGGTTGTTTTTATGCAGGAAGAGGCAGGGCAACTGTTCAGGGACATTGCCATTGCTGTCACATGCGCCGTGTCCCTGAGCCTTTTTGTTTCTGTATCTGTTATACCGATGTTTTCAAACCAGCTCTTCAGCATATCAGGGGAAAAAATGCCAAAAAAAACACGCCTGACAGATGCAGGGGACAGGCTTATGGAAACGATAATGAGGATGGTGACGGCAGTTGTAAAAACCGGGAAAACAAGGTCTGCGACAATCTTTTCACTTACGGCACTTGCTGTATTTACAGTCATAATTTTGTTCCCAAAGATGGAATACCTGCCGCAGGGTAACAGAAATCTTGTAATAAACATTCTCATTCCGCCGCCAGGACTCTCCTACAAGGAGAGAAAAGAAATCGGGGAGTATATCTACAGTTATACAGACCCCTATTTCGGTAAGGACCACAACGGCTACCCGGGTATCAAGCACACGTTTTATGTCGGCTCAGAGCAAATAATGCTCTTTGGCGCTATAGGCCTCCACGAGCAGAGGGCAGGCGAGCTGGTGCCCCTTTTTATGGGTATGATTCACAGCATACCCGGGATGTTCGGCGTAAGCTCCCAGGCAGGGATATTCCAGACAAGGCTCGGAAGGGGGAGGACCATTGAAGTTGATATAAGCGGCGAAGATCTGAACAGGGTGGTTCAGGTGGCAGGCGCAATGTTCGGTATCATCAATAAAGAGATCCCCGGTGTCCAGGTAAGACCTGTCCCATCCCTTGAGATCCTTTACCCGGAAATCAGATTAGTACCCGAAAGGGACCGCCTTAAGGCCTCGGGTCTGAGTGCGAATGACTTCGGTGTCAGCCTTGACGTGCTCATGGACGGCAGGAAAATAGGGGATTTCAAGCAGGAGGGCAAGAAAAAGATCGACCTTGTGCTCAAGGCATCGGAAAAAGACATCTCCACCCCCGAGGAATTATATGACGCGCTTATGGTTACTCCGGCGGGTAAAATCGTGCCCGTCTCCTCCTTTTCAGAACTTGTAAGGACAATGGGAATTACGGAGATAAGACACCTTGAAAGGCGGCGCACCGTAACCCTTCAGGTCACACCGCCGGTTACTGTAACCCTTCAGGAGACAATGGAGACCATTGATAACAGGATTATACCATTACTCAAAAACCGGAACATGTTGAGTGGAGCCAACGTCAGTATGAGCGGCGTGGCAGACAAACTTACCGAGACAAGGAAGGCGCTGCAGTGGAACTTTGTGCTTGCTGCTTTGATCGCCTATCTCCTGATGGCAGCATTGTTCGGAAATTTTATATACCCTTTAATCATTATGTTCACTGTCCCGCTTGCTGCAGCAGGAGGATTTATAGGACTCAGGCTCGAAAACATCCTTATTGCACCCCAACCCCTTGATATACTAACAATGCTCGGATTTGTAATCCTGGTAGGCGTGGTCGTGAATAACGCAATCCTGATCGTTCATCAGGCGCTGAACAATGTCCGTTATCACGGGATGGACCACAGGCAGGCCGTCATCGAGTCAACGAGAACGAGGCTCAGGCCTATTTATATGAGTGCATCAACGAGTATCTTCGGCATGCTGCCGCTTGTTGTGGCGCCGGGACCTGGCTCTGAGCTGTACAGGGGGCTGGGGAGCGTAATCCTCGGGGGCCTCGCCCTTTCAACGGTATTTACGGTCTTTGTTATACCCTCCCTGCTGATGTTTGTTATAAAGATGGAGAAAGGAGGGTAAGAAATCAAATGACCAAATCCAAATACCAAATTTCAAGCACCTTACTAAGTTACTAAGTTATTAAGTTATTAAGTTACTAAGTTATTCAAAGAACTCAATTTCTTAATGACTCAATGACTTAATTACTCGCTTTTCCAATTATTAACATAAGGGATTTGGTTATTGTAATTTTCAGTGTCAGTGGCTGAGTGGTTTTATGGATGCATTATGTGGATTTATTGCGCTGTGCGGGGAATCCTCTGCTCCCTGCCTATCAGGTAATAGAGGATAAAACCGACAACGGGCAGTAAAATAACCACTATAATCCATATTATTTTATTATTGCCCCTGAACTCGTTCTTCAGTATGTCTATCAATGCCCACAGCCAGAGGATAAATGCCAGAATACCGAGTATCGTCATCATAAAAACAAACCCCTCTCTTTTTTGCCACAGAGTTCACAGAGAACACAGCGAAAATAAAAAATATTTAATTTACTTCTTTTTTTGAACTTAAACTCTGAGTTCTCTGTGTTCTCTGGTATGTACCACCCTGTACCAGATGGTACAGGGTGCCATACGGTACACACCTCTGTGCCTGCCCCGTTATATGTTAAATAATTTTCGGGGTTCTCTGTGGCTAATTGCAGTTTTTAAGTTTAAATATTATTTATTAATATGTTTCCCCGTTATATGTTTACTATTTTATGGGGGTTAATCGCCTGTTTCAGGTGTTATGACTTCTTCTTTGCAGGCTTTCTGGCTTTTGCCTTTCCCGGTGATTTACTCACTGATTTTTTCCGGAAGACCAGGATCTTGAGGGAGGAGGAGCTTCATAAGCTCAGCGTTTGTCATTGTCTCGCTGCACTTGATCCCCCTCTCGCTGCATGCAGCAATGAGTTTTGCTTTGTTCATCTTTCTGAGCTTGTTCTTACTGAATGCAGGCATTTTAGCTGCTGCAGCAGGCCCGCCTTTTTCAGCGCCGGGTATGGCAAATATGGTCTGCGCTTCCTTCTCCCACCGTGCCCTGATCTTTTTAACTGCCTCGGCCAACTCCTGTCCTGCTGCATGCACGTTGAATTCTACTTTTATACCTGTTACGGTCTCAAGGGCAGTGAGAGCCTTCTCCCGTATTTCAATGCTTTTATCTTCAAGCATGTCAATAAGCGGCGGCACTGACAGCCTGTGCTTGATATTCGAAAGGGCTGATATAAGGGCCTTGCCCGCCTTTTCCTCTTTCAGCCTTAGTTGGTCTGCAATTTTCAGCTCCTCCATTTTAACGATCTGGTGCTTCAGTGACCTGATTTTATTCTCACACTCCCTGACCTGATCCAGGAGCTTTTTTAAGGCGTCTGACTTACGGGGACCTGTAACTTTGGACAGTTTTGAACTCTTCTTGCCTATCTCATAAAACAGTACTTTTAGCCTGTCTTCGCACTCCTCTATCTGGGCCTCTATTTTCTTCCTGTCAACTGCACGTACTAAATCGATGCCAGCAGAAATCGCCTCCACACCCGCGGTAACCGCTTCCTGTGCTTTCTCTGTCAGTTCAGGTGTCCTCTTTGCCGTAGAATAAATACCATCGATCAATCCAGCTCCTAAATCATATACTGAAACAACAGCACTGCCGCCTGCGTTTATGACCTTTGCCACTGTCCCTGCCAAGTCTGATTTTTTGCTATACTCGTGCATAGCCCCTCCCTCCTTGCTTTAAATAATGACTAATATTCAAGATTATAATTTCAAAAAAGAAAAACCCGCCCCTTGCGGACGTTCTCATTAAAAAATAAAAAAAACAGCAGGGTTATTTGCTAATGTTAGAATATTAGCAATAATTATTACCAAAGTCCACCATTATTTTCAAGAAAAAAAAGTTTTAATTTTTTGCTTGCAGTTACATCAGCAATGTATTAGAATTCTCAAAAAAGTAAGGGAGTGAGGTGTATTGTCAATGGATACTGAAGGGGGTAATGGAAAGAGAAAATCTGAAACAAAAAATGAAACAAAATCCGTGACCCGGATGCGTGAAGTTGACACAGGAACGGGAAGGCCGGCTGTTAAAGAACACAGGAAAATTACCAGCGGCGCATACCGCACCGGAAGGATTGTAGGCAATACTGTTGCAGGTATCGGGGTAGGTGTAATAGCGGGTATGGGAGCTATTGTGGCAGTTACTGCCGCAGAGGTGCTTGTTCCTGCGGCCCTTGTGCTCAAGGCATGTGGGGTGACAGGCGGTGCGGTAGGATTTTTACGGGGCATCAAAAAGGATAATAAATAGGCTGAGACGTTCTTTGTCTAACCGGAATAAAGGGAAAAGGGTCCTATATGCAGGCATTGATTTCGGAACCTCAACAACTGCAATAGCCTATGATAACGGGGTCAGGGCGCATATCCCCACATGCGTTGGGATCCCGAAAGACGGCGCCGCAAAAAACAGACCCGATCAGGAAATTGTTATCGGTGAAGATGCCCTTAACAGCGCAGGAGATATTACCCTCTTTTATCCGATCGAGAAGGGACTGCTTAAATATGCAGCCAGCCCAGGGAAAAACCCCGCAGGCTACAAGAAGACCATATCAGCATCACGTCATCTGCTGAAACACCTCCTGAACCGTATAACAAAAGGTGCACCCGGGGATTATGAAATCCGGGGTGTAATCGGGGTTCCACCCCCTGCCAGCCAGAAGAATAAAAAGGCGTTGTATGAAATCGCAAGGGGTCTCATTGACGGCCTGATTATTGTCTCCGGGCCTTTCAGTGTTGCCTATGGACTTGACCTTATTAACAGTTCGCTTATCATTGACATCGGTGCGGGTACTGTAGACCTCTGCAGAATACACGGGACAATCCCGACAGAAGAAGACCAGATAACCATGTTTAAGGCAGGCGACCATATTGACCGGGTATTTTTTGACCTCATCAGAAAAAGGTATAAACCTGCCGAGCTTGACCCGGGTGTCGTCAGAAAAATCAAGGAAGACAACGCCTTTATTACAGAGCCTGTTGAGCGTGTTTTTCTGAATTCTGCGGTAAAAGGAAAGACCGTCAGATATGACGTCACAGACGAGCTTAAAATGGCATGCAGCACCATAGTGCCGGAGATAGTAAGAGGCATAGACATACTGGTCAGTACGTTTGACCCGGAATTTCAGGATGAATTAAAAGACAATGTCCTCCTGACAGGCAGAGGAAGCCGCATAATCGGGCTGAAAACAGAGGTCGAAAAATATATGAAAAAGACACTGGGATACGGGAGGGTAAGGAACGTGCCCGAGCCTCTCTATGCAGGCACAAATGGCGCATTCAGGCTGTGCAAGGAAACGCCTGAGGAATACTGGCGTGAACTGCAGGGCAATGAACACCAAAAAGATAAAAAATCAGGGTGATATTCATACCGCGGTATACTGCATTCCGGACACCAAAATTATTCGTACTAAATTGAGCAATTCTTATCTGGCATGATGTGCAAAACAGGTCGGAGTGCGTATGAATAATTACGCCTGTCCAAAATAAGATATCTGTGGAGGCTGAACACCTCATAAACACAATGAATCGACAGATTTTTTGAATGTCAAACCTTATTTTTGATAAAAGACGTAATAAGGAATCATTGTACTGTCGAAGTACTGATAAATAAACGCTGCTTATATATAAGCGGAGTCGTCATTGTGTTTCTTCGGCATCCAGCCTCCCTGATTTTAGTTGTTATGGACAGTAGTGATAAGGGGTGAACAATCAAAAGTCTATGACCCGATTCCGAGGAGGCAAAGGGGGGGACCTGCCTGCCGGCAGGCAGGTTTGGAGGATGTTTTTCGGGGAAAAAAAGGGATGAATAGTTTTTGTTGACAGATGCTTTTTTTTTGTATATGATTAACATAATTCAATTCCAGTTTTAGGAAATTACTGCCTGAAAAACGCAACTATAACCATGCCTCTATTAGAGGCAATCATTCTATCTTTACGGGTGGGGATTATGAAAAATACAGGTAAAAAAATCTGCTGTAATGTCTTATCATCAGGTGTAGACATGGCTAATAAGGCAGGGAAGTATGCCTGTGCAACAGCTGTATATACCGGCCTCCTGACATTTCATTGCGCCAAAAAAGGGGGAGGTATGCTTTCAAAGATTGCCGCCGCTCCGGCAAAAAAGGTCAACTTAAAAAAAATCCTGCCGGGAACAAAAAGTGCAAAGATGCAAAGCCTGGAAGAGAAAATATTTAACCTTGAGGAGAGGCTCGCCCTGCTGGAACGGCTTGGAATAGCAATGCCCGGTCAGACCGGGGAAGCCAAGGCCCTTGACAAGAGAAAACTGAACCTCCTCAGGGAAATTGTTGAAGACAATAAACTGCTGAGAGAGACATTATAAGGCAAGGCTTTTTGATTACCCAAAAAGAAGTAGTATAGTCTTTCAAAAATTATTAAAAAACAGTTAGTTGTAGATTAAAATTAACCCATCCCTTTAAGATTTGTTGATCTTGAAATACGTGAACTTTTTCATGTCTCTTACAGAGAAAACGGACAGGGGGAATAAAGATCAAAAATAAAAAATCAAAAATAAAAATTGTGGAGAGAAAAATAATTCTGACAGGATTGAGTTAGTCCAAAAAAACTTCGGGAAGGAGAAAAACAATGTCATTGGCAAGGGTTTTAAACGTGGGAATTGACCTCGGAACATCAAGAAGTGTTATAACCTGTGATAATGGGGTAAGGACTTTTATTTCGACTTTCATAGGATTTCCAAAAGACGATGTCTCAAAGAAAATGTTAAGAAAAACAATAGTGTTCGGGGATGAAGCGCTGAGAAACAAGATGGCCCTTGATATGTACAGACCTGTTGAAAAGGGGGTGCTCAAATACTCTGACCACCCTGAGAAAAACCGTGACGGATATGACAGGTCAGTTTATCTGGCGCGTGAGCTCCTGAAACACCTCATCGAACTTGCAACAGAAGGAGAAAGGGGCAACTTTGTTGTAAGGGGCGTTATCGGCACGCCTGCCCTTGCCGGTCAGAAGAACAAGAAGGCGCTGGTGGATATTGCAAAAGGGATTCTGGAAAATGTCATGATTGTCTCGGAGCCCTTTTGTGTTGCCTATGGCCTTGGCCTCTTATATAACACGCTGGTCGTAGATATCGGAGCGGGCACGGTTGACCTCTGCAGAATGCAGGGCACGATACCGTCTGAAGATGACCAGATCACCACGTTTAAGGCAGGCGATTATATTGACGGTGTCTTCTATGACCTGATCAAGAAAAAATACAGGAGCGCCAATTTTACCGTAAACATGGTTAAAAAGTTCAAAGAAGACAATGCATTTGTTACAAGGCAGGGAGAACGTGTTGTTGTTGAACTCCCTGTCAGGGGAAAGCCGACCAAGCACGATGTAACAGACGAGCTCAGGGAGGCATGCAGGGCAATAGTGCCGGATATCGCAGAGGGCGTAGCAGAGCTTGTTGCAAACTTTGACCCTGAATTCCAGGACGAGCTGAAGAATAACGTCATACTGGCAGGCGGGGGAAGCCAGATAATCGGGCTGAGAAAAGAGATCGAGAACTACATGAAAGAGCACCTGGGTTACGGCAGGGTGAGCAAAGTGGAGGAGCCTGTTTACGCAGGAGCAAACGGTGCGCTTATGCTCAGCAAGGAAATGCCCGAAGACTTCTGGAACGAGGTTATACAGCAGGAAAAGAAAGCTGAAGAAAAAAGACCGACAAAAAAACAGAGGGTGCATAAAGCAGTTGCAGCTGTCTAACACTAAGTTATTAAGTTATTAAGTTATTAAGTCATTAAGTTATTGAGTTATTAAGTTATTGAGTTATTAAGTTATTGAGTTATTGAGTTATTGGGTTATGGTGCTAAAAACTAGGTATTTACTGTTAATTATCCTTATTTTTCTGATCGTTATTTTTCTGGACCAAAACAATATCCCGGTTCCTGTTAAGATGATTGTTGGACAGCCCTTTCAGATTCAGCTCAGCCTGCTTATCATGATCAGCATGGGCCTGGGGATGTTTTTTATGTTCGTGGGACTGCAGATAATGAAGAAAGTGTTAACAAAAAATCAAGGCATGAGGAAAAGCAAGGGTATTGCGAGGTAATACTTAAATTTATGAGGAGGGATAAATGGAAGAGGGATTACGGTATAAAATTCAGCACTCGGGAGATCTTTTTGTCAGTGCAATATGCGGTGTTGTTGAAGCGGCAAAGGACAGTGCAAAGGGGATTGTCCTTACCTATAACATCAATGAATTGAAGAGAAAAAAGAGAAACTTAATAAAGAAAGCAGGCGAGAGGCTGGCCCTCCTGAAGAAAGAAAACATGGACCGTCGTATTTCAGACGATGACAGGCTGAGAAAGCTACTTGCTGAAATGCAAAAGCTTCAAAACAGGATTGATGCTTATGTGAAGGAGCGGGGGGTATAACCTGCACACCTTATAAAAGGGGGATATTATGTTCAAACTTTTAGCAGGAGTTTTTGTAGGGGTATTTGTCGGGGCCCTGATTTATGAGATAGCAAACAGAAAAAATCCGGAATTAATAGAAAAAATAAGGGATAAGGCGGCCGAGAAAATTGATAGATATTTAGAGATGCCCGGCGCTCAGGAAAACTGACATGCACAATGTCCTGAAAATAGTAAACCCCATATTAATGGCATTAATCATCGTTGGGGCGGTGTACATTTACTTTCTCTACCACGAAGACCCTGATGGACGGTGGTTTTTCAACAAAGAAGAGGATGTGACAGAGGAAACAATACTGCGGAATGTCGAAGAAAATGTCCCGGATACCGATGTCATTGCGGGGCAGTACGGTCAGGCCCAAAACCAGTATAACCAGCAGTATGAATTTCAGAAACCCCGGGACCTCCGGCAGGTGGCGGGAGCCAATGAGAACACCGCGCAACAGCCGAATGTTCTGCAGGGGATTGAACCATACAAGCAGGGGCTGAATAGTCAGCAGTACCAGTTTCAGGATGATCCCTACGGCTTACAGAATGTAGCTGTGCCACGCAACCAGAACGCGGTTAATCAGCCTGCTCCTGTGCCCGGCAAGATATTACACGAAGGGCACTGGATTGGCCTTGAGGTAATACCCCTGAATTCTTTAATTGCAAAAGCCAACAATATCCCGGATAATGTCCCGGGCGTGCTTATCGACGAGGTAACGCTCCTTGCAGCAGACTCAGGACTGCTGGCAGGGGATGTTATAACCGGTATTAACAATCATAAAATACAGGACCTTGAATCTTTTAAACTCGCAACAAAACAGGTGGCAAATTCAAAACAGGGGATCGTTTCCATATACAGGAGTGGAACTTACAGGGATATAAGGGTTTACGGTATAGAGGAACTCGGTGTTGCCCAGATGGAGGCAGCTCCCATGATACTTGCAACGGACAGGAGCCCCCACGGCTATTACGGACCCTGTGACAGGTGTCATACTATTTCCATGACAGCGGTAAACACGGGGCAGCTTGGAAAAGACCAGGGAGATGTCCTTATAAAGGCAGCGCCCCCGATAAAAATGGGAATGACACCCCGGCATGAGGATAGAGGAAGGTGCACGAACTGTCACAGAATAATATAGAGAACTATATTGAGTGTTCTGACTGCGAAAAAAAGGCGGCATGGACATCTCTCACCTGCAACCTTATCCTGGCCTTTTTCAAGGCCCTTATTGGATTTATCAGCGGCAGCAAGGCGATATTAGCTGATTCACTGTACTCATTTAAGGACTTTGTAACCTCTCTTGTGGTATTAATCGGGTTGAAGTTCTCAACCAAGCCTGCTGATGATGACCATCCATACGGCCACGGCAAGATAGAGTTTATTGCTGTGTATCTCATAAGCATATTAATCATCATTGCTTCTGTATTCCTGTTTATCCATTCCATCAAGGATGTATGGGCTGTATTTCATGGACAGGTTCACGTCCCGAAATTTATAGCCTTCTGGGCCGCGGTTATATCCATTTTTGCAAATTATAACCTTTCAGGCTATCTCCAGTGTGTCGGCACGAGGCT
>CAYFYW010000522.1:0-2933 GCA_964347425.1 uncultured Nitrospirales bacterium | reverse complement strand
GTTGGGCAAGTTCCTTCCCATGATACCATCATTTATTATTAAGGACGAAAAAAAATTTATAGAAAAAATTCTCCAAAAAGAAACCATAAGAAATGTAGAAACAATAAGACAGACAAAAGACGGAAAACTTATAGAAGTCAGCCTGACTCTATCGCCGATACTGGATTCTTCCGGTAAGGTAACGGGCATAAGCGGAATCTCCAGAGACATATCGGAAAAGAAAAGGGTCGAAAAGGAATTAATAAGAAAGAATCAGGAATTATCCAGATTTTTCTTTATAAACTCTGTTGTAAGAAGTACACTTGAGCTGGACAGGTTGCTGAGAATGATTTTGACCGTTGTTACAATGAGTGATGGACTTGGATTTAACAGGGCAATACTTTTTCTTGTAAATGAAGAGAAAAATATCCTTAAGGGTACAATGGGTGTAGGGCCGTCAAGCCCGGAGGAGGCAGGCCATATCTGGCTTTCACTGGAGGGCAAGAGCTTAGAAAATATTATCAAAGAAATAGAGAGCGGTACCCTCCACAAAGAATCTTATCTTGACAGACAAAGTAAGAATTTATACATATCTTTCGATAGCAAATGCAATTGTATTTTCTGCCGCTGTGTAATAGAAAAAAGACCCTTCAATGTTCCGGATGTCTCAACAGAACCTCAAATATCCCCCGGTGTTATCAAACATCTCGGGTCAGATGCTTTCGGTGTGGTCCCACTTATCACCAGGGATAAAACAATAGGCGTAATATTTGTTGATAATCTCTTTTCAAGAAAAGAGATTAAAGATGAAGACCTACAGTTCCTGATGGTATTCACAAGTCACATAGCACCTGCCATTGAAAACGCCAGACTCTTTGAAGAGGTTTCACTTGCCCAGTCTGAACTGAAAAATATATTTGAATCAATATCTGATATGGTCTATTTTATTGATCAGGACTACGTCATTAGAAACGTGAACCCGGCGGTAGCAGAAAAACTTGGAAAACCTTCAGAAGAAATTATCGGTAAAAAATGCTATGAGATTTTTCATGGAATAGATAAACCTCTGAAGACATGCCCTCATGCACAAACAGTGAATACAGAAAAGGCCTTTGTAGAGGAAATCGAAGACCACCACCTTGGCGGAACTTTTTTCGTGTCAAGTTCCCCGATATTTGATTCTGCAGGAAATTTTGCTGGAACAGTCAACATTTCACGTGATATAACAGAACTTCATGCCCTCAGAGACCGGCTGGGAGCCTCTGAAAGGATGGCTGCGCTTGGAGAAATGGCTGCCAGGGTAGCACACGAGATAAGAAATCCGCTTATCTCTGTGGGAGGTTTTGCTCGAAGGCTCGAAAGAAAGCTTAGCGGCGACCTTTATGAGTATGCAAAGATTATCGTAGAGGAGGTCACACGTCTTGAGAATATATTAAGAGAAATCCTGGGTTTTGTAAGAAGTTCAAAAATGGCCAAGAGCAAGGTAGATCTGAATAAATTGGTTGACAGTACTATAAATTTTATCTCACCTGAAATACTGGAAAAAGGGAACAGCCTCATTACAGACCTATCAAAATCACCGATAATGACCATGGTAAACAGTGACCAGATAAGAGAGGCGATTTTGAATATTGTCACTAATGCCAACCAGGCAACAGAGGCCGGAGTATTAACTGTGAAAACGGGACAGGAAGACGAAGAGGCGATTATAGAAATTTCTGACACCGGTTGTGGCATTAAAGAGGAAGATTTGAAACATATTTTTACCCCATTTTTTACAAAAAGCCTCCACGGAACTGGACTTGGTCTTACCATAACTAACAGGATTATCCAGGAGCATAGAGGAAGAATTGATGTGGGAAGCGTATCGGATAAACCGGTAAAGGCTGATGAAAACAGTACTGTAATAAAGAAAAGAGGTACGACATTTAAAATTCATCTACCATTAGACGAGCCCTGATATTAAAAATAAAGATTTTTCCGAATCTTGTGCGGGTAAATAATTTCCCCCTTTAAAAAAGGTGGCGAGGGGGGATTTGAAGATATCGATAAGAAAGACAAAGCTATGATTTGTAAAATCTCCTCCATCCCCCGTAGCAGAGCTACTGCGGAGGACGGGCCTAGCCCCTGCCTACCGGACAGGCAGGCCTCTTTATCAAAGAGGAGAATAAAAAAGATATTTCACAGAAATATCTGTAGAACCAGAATTAATAACCCGATTACCAGGGTTTTAATCTGCGTACTAGTCTTAAATAATTACGCATTCATCTGCGTTATCCGCTATAATAGAGCGATAGCAGAAAGGAGGAAATGTGAAAATACTTATTGTTGATGATGACCTACATATTCAGCGTCTTTATAAAGAAGAGTTAGAGGAGGAGGGATATGAAATTATTGTTGCTGGGACAGGAAAAGAGGCATTAGAGCTCTTTGAAAAAGAAACCCCCGACCTTGTTACACTGGACATACTTATGCCCGATATTGACGGTATAAGTCTTTTAAGAAAGATGAAGGAGCAAAGTCCAAAAACACCCATTATTATGTCGACAGCATATGATTACAGAGATGATTTTGCCGTCTGGGCCTCCGAAGCCTACACAGTGAAATCGGCTGATCTAACTGAATTAAAGGGAACAATCAAAAAACTAATCGATAAATAATAAGGGATCATGGAAGACTTATCAGAAGAAGTAAAACTTGCCAGAGACACTCTTCAGGTGATAATCAAGGCAAGAAAACTTTTAAATATGTATCCCTCCAACAATCCCATATATATCAAAACCCTCGAAGAAATCTACAACAAGTTCAAGAAGTTTTTCGAACATAATAATAAATTTCTATTAAGACTTCGACAGAATGAAATCCTGTTCAATAATGAGCAAATTTATTACAATCCACAGAAGGAGGATAACCTGGCACTCTTTTTCTTCAAGGATGGCATACGAGAGATAATA
>CAYFYW010000521.1:0-3166 GCA_964347425.1 uncultured Nitrospirales bacterium | reverse complement strand
CGTACGCCTGAAGGTATAATCACAAATGTTACGGTAACAGAGATTACCGAAAACGCGGTAATACTTGACGGCAATCATCCACTTGCTGGGAAAAAACTTACTTTTGAAATTAAACTCCTTGAGATTCTATAAATATAATCTCAAGAGAGTCACCCATGTATTCAGTTACGAAGGAGGCAATAGTGGCGAAGGTAAAAAAAGGGGATAAAATAATGGTGAACTATACAAATTCATTAGAAGATGGAACTATTCTTGATAAATCGTTTGAGAAAAAACCGTTTGAATTCACACTTGGACAAAGAATGGTAATTCCAGGATTTGAGAAAGCTGTAATTGGAATGAACGATGGAGAAACTAAAACTATTAAAATTCCCCCAGAGGATGCTTATGGTCCTCATGACAAAAATTCTGTACATATTATTGATAAGTCAAAAGTCCAATCAGATATAGAACTCCAAATTGGGATGAAAATGCTTGCCCGCTCCCGTGACGGTACAGTTAGAAATGTTACCTTAACAGGCATAAACGAAAAAACAGTAACGGTTGATGGCAACCACCCCCTAGCCGGTAAGGCACTTATTTTCAAAGTTACAATCTTGAAAATTCTTTAAAGGACACTGCTTGGTGTCAGAAAAATACGTTACTGTCCTGTAATTTCGTGGAACCTGTTCGACATCAAGCAATTTTTATACAAAGAAAGGGGATGTTATGATAAGGATGTTTATTTTCAACACCATTTTCATACTTATATTGACTCTTTCTGTCCATGCAAATGCTTTATGCGTCAAAGTAACCAAGGCTAATCTCAGAAGCGGGCCTGGGACTAAATATGAAAAGACATGGGAGGTTTTTAAATACTTTCCTTTTAAAAAAATAGGCAAAAAAGGAAACTGGTACAAGGTTCAGGATTTAGACGGCGACGTGCACTGGATTTATAGAAAACTGGTTACTGATAAATTCGGCTGTGCTGTTGTCAAGGTAGAAGTAGCCAATGTCAGAAGTGGTCCGGGCACGAATTTTGAAACTAAGTATTTTAGCCCAGCCGTTAAGTACGATTCCTTCAAGGTTTTGAAAAGAAAAGGGAAATGGGTAAAAGTTATAGATGAATTTGGCAACAAAGGATGGATATACAGAAAGTTGTTATGGATATATTGAATGAATGATTGAGATAAAGATTAAAGAAAGGATATTGAGAGGGTGATATGAGAAAAGAAATAAGATTTAATAAAAATCTCATTGAAAAGAAAATAAAAGACAGAAACGCAATATACAACAATGAATTAGAGGAAGTCTGTCCTAAAAAAGAAAAAGAGTGTAGCACCTGCACCATACTGAATTGTCCGGAAGAAAAAACATTTGAAGATATGAACTGGCTCAATATCCTTTATTTCTACCAGCCCCCATTTCAGGACGTAGAAGTTGTTCAAAAGATAACAGAAGAATGTTATCTGCCAGTGAGTAGACTTCTTCTGGAAAGGCGCGATGCAAAAGCGGTTATCGATATGAGTGGTTGTTTACTTGAGATTTTGAATGAGCAAGTAACGGGAGGGAAAAAAATAATTGATAATCTCAAAATCTTGCTTTCTCGTGGACAAATTGAAATCACTGGTACTGGCAAATATCATCCCATCTTCCCTCTTATTCCTAAAAAGGAAGTTGAAAGACAGTTAACCCTTCAGGAAGAGTCTTTAAACGATTACTTGAATATTGAAAAGACTCCGGATATTTTGTTTCCGCCGGAATTGGCCTATTTACCCGAACAGACAGATCTTTTTAAAGAAAAGGGGTATCAGTGGGTTGTTATTGATGAAATTTCGTTGAAGAAAAGAAAATCAAGAACGGCGGGATACCAACTAAGAGAGAAAAAAAGCGGTATTAATTTATTGGTAAGAAACAGAGATATCAGCGAAGCCCTTGCCAATTCTATCTGGAGAACGTACGATATCAATAGCTCAGAAGAATTTGTAGAGCACTCGGTAAAGGACTCTATCAACAATGGCGTCATTGTTACTGCATTGAATGTTGATGCCTTTGGCCACCAGCAGATAGACCGCTGGAAATTATTGGCAGAAATTTATGATAATCCCTCAGTGAATAGTATCTCTGTAAAGCAGGCTTCTGAGCAATACAATCTCGCTGAAGTAGTGGATACAATACCCGGCAGTTGCGCTACAAGTTCACAAGACCTCTCAAGCCATATTTACTATCCACTCTGGCATTATCCCCGAAACCGGCTCCACCGGCTTCTCTGGCAGCTTCTTGACCTTACTTTAGATGAGGTAAGATCACATGGCTCTTCATCGAACAATAAAGCTTTAGATAAGCTGTTGAATAGCGATACTTTTGCATCGTCAAGCTACATGCCTTGGTGGAATGGGGCTGTTGCAGAAAAGACATCGGACAGTATAGTTAACCTGTTGGAAAATACAAAGGGATTGTCAAATAAAATTACGTTGGTCGCTCAATCTATCAGAAGAAAAATTTACGAAGAAGTATCAATGCTTACTAGAACAGGCATAATAAAGGAGCTTCAGAAAGATTTTTTGGAAACACGGGGACTGATAAAGAGACAATATGAATTGTGATGTTTTATGACATTAGAAATGAAAGTGGGGGGTCAGGTCTTGTATTTTAACATTCCTTGTTCGTCTTCTGAATGAGTCTGATCGGCGCGATGGATCGAACCTCTACGACTTGGTACCATCCTGCGGCTGAGAACTCCCTCTGGCCTGTCGCATCGACCGCTCTCCCTAAAGTAAGTCTCTCACTTTCAGGTATTTGCGACCCTCTATCGCCTTAAAAAACATTTCACGTTTTACTGCATCAGATCGACTTTGAAATTCCTCATGATATACAAGTTTCCAGGGTCCTTTCCTGCGAGTTGCCTTATTTTTGTTGTTATTGTGTTCTGCAACACGATTGTTAAGGTCTTTTGAATGACCGATGTATGACCTGCCAGTGGATACACTTTTTAGAATGTAGACGCAGTACTTCATTTCAAAAGTAAAAAAAGGGGCTTAGCTCAGTTAGCTTAAACCCCTAAGTTTTTCAAATGGAGCTGATCGGGATCGAACCGACGACCTCTTGAATGCCATTCATATCAAGGGGGGCCGGGCAAGTGCTTGAAAATACCGAAAAACTCCTTTTTTCAAAAGAACTTATCAGA
>CAYFYW010000520.1:0-1949 GCA_964347425.1 uncultured Nitrospirales bacterium | reverse complement strand
AATAAGGGCCCTTTTAATGTTCCTTTTCGAGATCCTCTTATTTCCCTCAATATTTATATGTTTAATAACAGGTATTTCTTTGACAATATATTTCAGCTTGATACCGGAATCGTACGGTTCTGATACAACCTCTATATCAAGAAAAAAACCCTTTTTAAATGCCCTCTTTATGCCTGCCTTCAAATTTTCTCTGTCTATGAGATCCCCCGGATGAAAGCAGATTATGTCAATTAACTCTTCTTCCCTGATTCGCGTAAGACCCTCAACTTCGATTGCCCTAATCTCTCCTTTCAGGTCTGCCGCATAAGTTGAAGCAGGGGATAAGATATAAAGAGCAAGAAGCAGAATAAGGACAAGTTTTAAATTATGACTCCGCGGTCTTATCTGTTTTTTTATTTGACAACATCCGTCTCTTTTCATCAGTGCTTATCTGTGTTTACTTAAACTCAAACCTGTATTTAATATCTGCCCCAACACTTCCTATTTCATCTCTTATCCCAACCAGGGAAAAGTTCTTGCTGAGATCGTACTGCAGCTTTAGAATATGTTCATCCGTTGTGCCGACTGAAGTCGAATAGGTTACAAGCAGTTTTTCGCCAAGCATTCGTTTTCCAATTGTAACTTTTGAGCTGATGGCGCCCGTTGCAGTTGTGTGAGGATCAATCTCAAACCGTTCAAAACCTGTAATATACTTAAACCTCTCCTCAAGAACATCCTGGAGTCCACCGGTAAGAAAGGCAGTTGCTTCACCCGCTCCAATGCCGCTTTCGAGCCCTTCCGATCCTTTGACGATCCGGCCGGATGTCAGCAAAGTCAGTATGTTAATCTCATTCAGAGGGGGATCCGAAAAAAGCGACAAGGCAAACCTGTCTGCCGGGCCGTCAAGATTGAGCCTTACGCGATACCCCTTGGTAAATGTTTCCGCCTCAATATGAAAAACCGGAGCGATCCAGTTTGACTCAACAAAATCCACATTACCCTCTATAATATCGAACTCGTTACCCCTGAAGAATATTTTTCCTCCTTCCGCTTTAACTCTGCCTATAAGCCCGTACTCGGCAAAGGTCCCCCTTATATTAAGGTCTATCTCAACAGGCGTCCTTGCGATGTTATTATCAATCAATAAATTGTTCTTTCCCGTGACATAAACATTTAGTGCTGTCTTATCCAGAAACGACGGCCGCTTGACCGTGATCTCTTTTACCCGTCCAAGCTGAAAAAGCCAGCTTTTCCACTCAACTCTTTTCGAATACCTCGCTTTTGTGATATTTATGTCACCTATGAGATTCTGTTTTTTTGGAGATCTTTCAAAAAAGAATTTTCCATTGAATGCGATATCCACACCGTCTGCAGGTCTAAATTTTACTCCTTCCATTGTTGAGGAAAGTGATAATCTCTTCAGAGATAATTCCTCCAAACGCCCGATACCCGAAACAGTAACTGTACCGCTCGCAAAATCAGCATTGATAGAATCAAAAACAACCCTGTCCTCATCAAAGAATATATCTCCGTTAACAGGTCCTATTGTGTATGGAAATCCTGCCAGCGTCATTGTTCCGTCCTTGATATTTATTTTTCCTCTGAACTCCGGGGATTCCCAGGGCCCTGAGATTGCGATAACAAGACTTCCACTCCCCGTCAGAGATTCAACGTTCTTGCTAACAACCTTCAGAGGAGTAAGATTTATCTTGCCATCCAGATTAATGTCATAATTCCGGCCAATTTCTGCAGTTCCTGAAGCAGTTATGTACCCGTTGCCTCCCCTGATAGAAAAAGAATTTACCTTAAACACGTCTTCAGCTAATTCAAGGAGAATTTCCTCAGTGTTTTTAAAATTGTAACCGTAAAGACCAAAACTCAGAGAATTAAATCGCGAGTTCATTGAAAATTTCTCTCTCTCCCCCCAAAGCCTGACGGTACCTTCTAATGAGGCGGAAACGTCCCTCGGT
>CAYFYW010000519.1:0-2648 GCA_964347425.1 uncultured Nitrospirales bacterium | reverse complement strand
ATGTAAACCATAACTTCCCAGGACAGTTGTTCGCTATCTTGAGGCGCGATTTTCATCAGTTGCTTCCGGGCTTTTTCTACAATAGTCCTGTGGTCGGGAAAGTTGGAAACGAGATTACTGAATTGCTCCGCAGCTTTTGTCTTTTCGCCTTTCTTTAGATAACACATTCCAATTCGATACCCAGCATGGGCAGCGGCCTGTTGGGCCTCTTTCGACTCAGCAATCACCTTCTTATAGATTTTGATTGCGGCGTCAAGGTTGCCTTCAATCTCCTCGGCGTACAACCCTTCCTGCAGCAGAACACTTGCAGGCTTGGCTGGAGCTGATGAGATAAATAGGCCGACAGCCGACAAAAAGATGATTGTGATGCTTTTCAACCTTTCCATAATCATGCTCCTTTCAAAATAAGTTAACAAAAAAATGGTTACTTTAACAGGAGCAATTATGCCGGCCAAGTGTTACCGTTTTGTTACGGTTTTGTACTTTTTCTGTTATTTTTTACGAAGTATTCCAAAGCGAAAGCCCGGAAAGGATGTGCTTTTATGAGCCGGATACGATATAATACATTTTGATAAGCTTCATCTTTATTGGATTTAACTTGCGGGATAGATGCCTGTTAAGCTTGTCAATTATTCAGTGCTAAATGTTTAGCTGTGGATTGGATTCCTGAACGCACTCAATAGTGTTTCGGGGCCTTTGCCGACTTTTGATAGAATTGTTTAGTAGTGCAGGAGAAATGCTGAAGTCGTTTCGCAAATCGTTAAATCAGAGCCTTGGTAGGGCAATCCGAAGCTCGCTCTTTTTCACGGTTTTTTTTCTGTACCTCTGGCTCGGTGTGAACCTGCGTCTTATTTATCATGGTGGTGGAGCAATTACGAATTTCCCCGTCTTTTTCCGTGGTTGGGAATTCTTCCAGGAGTTTGTATCACGCCCCGGCGGCCTTATCGAGTATGCTTCGGCTTTCCTGTCCCAGTCTTTCTATTATTCCTGGGCCGGGGCCATTATAGTAACATTGCTGGCGTGGTTAATTTGCATATGTACCGGCTATTTCTTGAAAGCTGTTAATGGCCTTAGTTTTCGCTGGGTTCGGTTTGTCCCGTCGATTCTTCTACTCATCCTCTTCACAAGATATATATATTACTTCACTACTCTCGTTGCTTTTTTAATGGCACTTTGTTTTGTATGTCTGTACCTGAAAGTAACACCAAAGAGCAAGCTGCTTAGTTTTGTTGTTTTTGTTGTTCTCTCTGCAATTCTGTATTACATTGCCGCCGCGGCGTACCTGCTCTTTGCGGTGCTCTGCGCCGTTTATGAACTGATTTCCAGACGTCGATGGCAGATAGCTCTCTCGTATTTGTTGTCAGCTGTTGTTATTTCATACGTTCAGGGCGTCATCATTTTCGGCGTAAGTATCACCGATGTCTTTAGCAAGTTATTGCCTTTCTCATGGGAAATTATCACTTTTAAGGCTCGCAGGAAAATGGTAGTGATAGTCTATATACTCTACCTGCTCCTGCCTTTGACCGCTCTTGGATTGGGGCTTTGGCGGCGATTTATTGCCAGTCCTGCCCCGCTGACCGACCAGCCCCATGCTAAGGTCAGAAAAAAGTCGGCTGGTAAATTGTCCGGGCTGGTCGAGCGTATACGTTCATTTTATACCGGCAAGCCTGTATTCAGATGGGTCATTGAATCATTGGTTCTTTTTGCCGTTGCTGTTGGTGTCACATTCTTTGCCCAGGATAAAAAGCGTAAAACGATGTTTGAAGTTTCTTATTACGCCTGCCACAAGATGTGGACACAATTGCTTGAAGCAGCTCATCGCCACCCGCATAGCTTTTCTGTACTCAGTGCAGTAAACCGGGCTTTATATCACACCGGACGACTCGGCTACGATATGTTCTCATATCCCCAGTATCCCGAGGCCCTTTTACTGACCGACATAGAATACAAAATGGCATACTGGGAAAGATTTGATACTCGCATCGAACTCGGTCTTATTAACATGGCAGAGAACGACCTGACTGAATGCATGGAGATATTTGGGGAGCGCCCTCTAATTCTCCAACGGCTGGCTCTGGTAAACATGATAAAGGGCAATATCGGTTCTGCTCGTATTTACCTTGGAGCGCTCAGTAAGACTCTGTTTTACAATGACTGGGCCAATAAATACCTCGACCTTCTCCAGTCCGACCGTAATCTATCGACGGATGAAGAAATCCAGCGTTTACGTTCCCTGCGCTTAGAGCAGGACAGCGGCGACCTTTTTTTGCAGAAAGAAAAGACACTTGTGGCTTTATTGGAGAAGAACAGCCAAAACCGCATGGCCTTCGAATACATGATGACCTGGTATATGCTGACAAAACAGTTAGATAAATATATCCAAAATATCCCCCGGTTCAACGATTTCGACTATCCCGAAATCCCCCGCCTTTATGATGAAGCAGTGTGGATTTATGTCTTTGGTATGAAAAAAACAGTTACTCTAAACGGCCGTGAGGGCAGCCTCGAATCCCGGCAGCGAATTGAAAAGTTCAGTAGAATCTTCGAAAGATATGGGAAAAACAAGCAGGCGGCTTTTAGTGAGTTGGCCAAAGAGTATGGCAACAGTTATTTCTTTTATTATATCTACGGATTTTCAGGAGTGATGG
>CAYFYW010000518.1:0-4196 GCA_964347425.1 uncultured Nitrospirales bacterium | reverse complement strand
AGTTTTATCGCTGTGTGCTTTATGGTTTTCTAAATGTATTATTTGAGTTCACAAAAAAACCGGGGTTTATACTGCCTGGTATTCCCGAGTTTACTTTTATCTTTTATTTCTGGCATGCTAAAGCTGTGAGAATAATAGGGCTTGATGTCGGCGATAAAAATGTTGGAGTAGCTATAAGCGACGGTCTGGGTCTAACAGCACATGGGATGAATACAGTAAAGAGAAAAGACTGCATAGAGGCATTGAAAAAAATTATCGAGGATTATGAAGTAAAATCTATTATTGTCGGTATTCCCAAAATGCTTAACGGTACTTTAGGAGTTCAGGGCAAAAAGGTTCTGAAGTTTGTAGAGGAGTTAAAAACAGCTATTCCTGTACCGGTTTCCCTGTGGGATGAAAGATTAAGCACCGTTAGTGCTGAAAGGGTTCTTCTTGAAGCGGACATAAGCAGGAGAAAAAGAAAGGGCCTCCGTGACAAAGTTTCCGCAGTATTAATTCTCCAGAATTATCTTGACAGCGTGAGACGATGAATAAGTTTTTTAAGGTTTCAATAAATGTGGTTCTCATAATCTTTAGCTTCATTTTTTTGTCAGGTCTTTTCATTTACCTAAATCTTTTTATGCACGTTTCTTCGGAGAATAAGTGGAAAGAGATTGAGATTCCCAGGGGTTCCAGCTACTCTGAGGGCATTGGCATATTAAGAGAAGAAGGCCTTATAAAGTATGAATCCGTATTTCTTCTGTTAGGCAGGCTGACAATGGTAGATAGAAAATTGAGGGCGGGTTATTATAATCTTAGTACCTCTATGACCCCTTTGGAAGTCTTCAATCGTATAAAAAAGGGCATGATTGTTCAGTACGAAATTGTCATACCCGAAGGGTCCAGACTTGCAGATATTACAGCGAAACTGAAAGAGAGAGGCCTGATAGATGAGGACTCTCAACGGCTTGTAAAAGATGAAGTCTTCCTTGCTTCTCTCGATATTGATGCCCCAAGTCTTGAAGGTTACCTGTATCCTGATACATATTATTTTGCAAAAGGAGCGGACCCAAAAGATATTTTCAGGATAATGGTTCAGAGGTTAAGAGAAAATTTTGACGAGTCACTGGGAGATAGGGCAGAAGAACTCGGCATGATTGAAAGGGAGGTTTTAACGCTTGCGTCAATTATTGAACACGAGGCCCTTTATGATAGTGAGAGAGCAACAATATCTGCTGTTTATCACAATCGTTTAAAAAACAAAATGCGTCTTCAGGCTGACCCCACTGTCACCTATGGGACTGAAAGGCGTGGGCTCAGGATAAGAAAAAAGGATCTCAGACGGGCAACTCCCTATAATACTTATGTAATAGATGGACTGCCTCCTGGCCCTATTGCATCTCCCGGAATAAAATCTATTAAGGCTGCCCTCTATCCTGCAGATGTTGACTACATGTATTTTGTATCTAAAAATGACGGAACGCATTATTTTTCCAGAACAGGTCAAGAACATATGAAGGCGGTAACGCTTTATCAGCGCGGTAATCAAATTTCGAAAATTCAGTCCAAATCAATCCCGGCGAATCAATTAGACATTCAGGGTATAGGCAGTAGTAAAGAAAGTGAAGCCACGAGCAAAAAACAGAAAACCAACTAAACAAATATCCCTTGGAGGTCTTAAAATCGGTGGAGGTACGCCTGTTGTTGTGCAGTCCATGACAAAGACCGATACCCGCAATATACCGTCTACCCTATCCCAGATAAAGAGACTTGAGGCCTCGGGTTGTGAAGCAGTAAGGATTGCGGTATTGGACTTTGAGGCAGCCGAGGCAATAAAGGCTATTAAAAAAGCGATTAAGATTCCCCTTATCGCTGATATTCATTTTAATTACAGACTTGCACTTCGGGCAATAGCAAATGGAGTAGACGGCCTGAGAATAAACCCCGGGAATATCGGTGATAGACTGAAAATAAAAGAAGTTGTCAGCGCAGCTAAAGACAGGAGAGTTCCCATCAGAATAGGCGTAAATGCCGGGTCTCTTGAAAAAGAACTTTTAAAAAAATACCGGCATCCCACTGCAAAAGCGCTTGTTGAAAGTGCTGGAAGGCATATCAGGATTCTTGAGGACCTGAAATTCACCTTGATTAAGGTTTCACTGAAAGCCTCGGACGTTATGAAAACCGTTGAGGCGTACCGTCTTTTCTCTAAGAGGTTTTGCTACCCCCTCCACATAGGTATATCGGAGGCAGGGCCTGCTTTTTCAGGAACCATAAAAAGCGCAGTCGGACTGGGTATGCTTTTATCGGAAGGTATTGGTGATACAATAAGGGTATCTCTTACGGCAGATCCTGTGGTGGAGGTCAGGGTTGCCTACGAGATTTTGAAATCCCTTCACTTAAGGCAAAAAGGGGCAGAGATAATCTCATGTCCTACGTGCGGACGCTGCAAAATCAATATAAAAGGGCTTGTAGATAAGGTTGAGGCAAGCCTGATAAATGTAAAAGAACCAATTAAAGTAGCTGTGATGGGATGTGTTGTGAATGGTCCCGGAGAGGCACGGGAGGCTGACATTGGAATAGCAGGAGGAAGAGGAATGGGTATTCTCTTTAAGCATGGAGAAGTCGTGAAAAAGATAAAAGAAAAAGAACTTTTCAATACGCTTATGAGGGAGATAAAGAGGATGGAATAAATCAAAAATAGAAAATCAAAGTTCAAAATTAAGGAATCTTTCAATGAAGTCATATCTATTTTTTTCATAATTTTGTTTTTTGAATTTTCCTTATGCAAACTGTAAGAACCATAAAAGACATGCAGGCCTTGAGCACGAAGATGAGGTTTTGCAAGAAAACCATTGGTTTTGTTCCCACAATGGGTGCTCTGCATGAAGGTCACTTGAGTCTCGTCAGGCGATCAAAAGATGAAAACGACGTAACAGTTGTAAGTATCTTTGTAAACCCCACACAGTTCGGACCAAAAGAAGATTTCAAAAAATATCCAAGGGATATAGAAGGAGATTTAAATAAACTTTCTGCTTCGAAGGTAGACGCTACTTTTATTCCCGGTATTAATGAAATGTATCCGGAGGGCTTTTCTACGTCTATCCGCACAGGTGGTATTGCAGAGATGCTCTGCGGTACGTCAAGGCCGGGGCATTTTGACGGCGTAGCAACAGTAGTTGCAAAACTTTTTAATATTGTTATGCCTGATAGGGCGTATTTCGGCCAAAAGGATTTTCAGCAGTCGGTAGTTATAGAAAAGATAGTCAAAGAGCTGAACTTTGATATAGATATCATTGTTTGCCCTACGGTGAGGGAAGATGATGGTCTTGCAATGAGTTCAAGAAACAGTTACTTAAGCCAACAAGAGAGAAAGTCAGCCCTTGTCTTGTACAGGGCTTTAAAGTACGGTGAGAACCTTATAATTAATGGTATGGACGATTTATTTCATGTCAAAAGGGGAATAGAAACTTTCATAAAGTCAGAACCTGATGCAGCAATAGATTATATTGAAATTGTTGACCCTGAAAATCTTGAACAGGCGGAAAAGATAAAAAGGCCGGCCGTCATATGCCTCGCTGTCAAAGTCGGCTCAACAAGACTGATTGATAACCTGATAGTTGTTTAGTGATTCAGCCAGTAGACCATAGACATCAGACATTAGACTTAGGGAAGAAAAATGGGTAGAGATTATACAAAAATAAAGGCGTGGCAGATAGGGATTTGGGTTATACATAGCTATATGATCGTTGGCAGAATTGAGATATTTGGACACCAAATGGATATGAAGAATTATGGACAAAAAGCCGGGAAAGTTTGAGGAAACTCCAAGGGCTGATTTCTTCCTACATGGAAAAGTCTGAAGTCCAGTGTCTGAATTACAGGACGGTTGTTTAGTTAGATTGATTTTTCAGAGGATAGTAAGTATAATATTCATTTGTCGTTTTTTCTTATTTTTAAGACGGAATATTAAAATGAAATAGCGAGCGTAACTTGCCTGACTGCCGGTAGGCAGGAGCGAATGTAAAATAAAAAATAAAATTCCTTGCATTTCAAGACCTGCCTGCCGCCAGGCAGGTTCCCTGTCCCGATTCTTCGGGACTGCAGGGAGCTTTAATAATCAGAACGAAATAGGAGAGGCAATGACGTACACTACCTATCGACCTCATAAGATAAAACGTAAGAGGACTCATGGCTTTCGCAAGAGGAAGATCTCCAGG